>DXOJ01000794.1 GCA_019412865.1 Bacteroides sp.
GAAAAGGCGGAGTATGAAATAGGTTACATTCAGATGGAAGGCAAGGGAGAGGTGACGGACTGCGAAGGCGTAAAACTCGTCAACCGGGAAGTAAGGCCGCTGGCGGAAGTGCCGGGGCTGGATACGGAAAATCCGGTGAAGCAGGTGTTCACTCTCTTTTACCGCTCGACAAGTGCCAAACGCTCGGAACTGAAATTCTTTGTCCGGGATAATTTCGGACGGGAAAGGGAACTGACGGTGACGTTTGACGTGGAAAGCGGTACGGCGGAAGAATAGTCGCTATCAGTATCTATCAGGAAGGACGGCGGGGCATCCCGCCGTTTTTCATTTCCTGAATTTGACCGGATGGCAGCAATTTGAATGATTTATCTGCCCTTTGATAGAAAATAACTCGTTATATTTACAGACCGTTTTAATTTATAAGCACATGAAAACAACACTCCGAATATTCCGCATTTTATTCAAGCTGCTTCTGCTTGTTTATGTGACAGTGATAAATATTGTCCTTATATCTGCCTTTTATGTCCTGCTGCTGGCAATCATCGGCTGGGTGGCCCCTTCGTTCCTGCCGGGACTGTTCGCTGAATATCCCTTCGCGCATCATCTGGTCTATTCGATGCCTTTCTATATCGTACTGCTTTACATATTGTACAGCCTTTCACCCCTGAACGTGTGGGTGATGCGGATAAAGGAAGGGTATAAACCGCTGGATGGCAATGAACGGGGACGGGTGGAACGCCTGCTTTCGGAAATGGGTATGGAAAGAAAGCTGAATATCTACCGCAATAAGGATGCACGCACGAATGCCGTAACTTTCGGTTTCAATACCATCGGTCTGACGGGTGGCATACTTGTCGCCGCTTCGGACGAGGAACTGAAAGGGATAATCAGCCACGAGGTGGGGCATATCTCGCATTATGATTTCGTTTACCAGGTGCTTCTGTTCTCGATGCAGTCGCTGGGTTACCGTTGCCTGTACGGGCTGTTCCTTATCCCGGCTTTGGTTTTCGGAATCATAGGCAATCTTGTGATTGCGGTGGCTCCGGCTGTCCGGTTCGCTGTGGTGGGGATAGCGAAACTATGGTGGGGTATCTATAAATTACTGCATCATACGATATACGGTATCAGCCGGATGGCCGACGTGAATATCAACAAATATGCCGAATACCGCTGCGACACATATGCCGTGCGCTATGGGTGTGGTGAAGGTTTGCTCTCGTTCCTGCGCCGGCTGGTGGTGACGGAGACGGACGGGGAGCGGCCTTCGTTTACCGAATACATCATGAGTACGCATCCGTCAACCGAGAAACGGATTGCACGGCTGGAAAAACTGCTGTAACATACGGCGGGGAATGTGTGCCTATATCATTTTGTAGATATTGGTATAGGGAAGGCCGGATGCACGTACCTGCCCGATTTCCGGACAGAAGTCATTGTAATAACAGATGATATGGCAACCGGACAGTACCTTTCCGGCGTTGTCTTTTTCTGAAAGTATCTCTTTGCTGTCCGCCAGCTTCATCAGGTCGTCATACAAGGCACGGTACATTTTGTCGGTATCTGCCGGAAAAGATGTTTCCGGTATGACCGCCGAAAGAATAATCTCCGGGCATTTATCCGCTTCACGCAGCATGACTATCGTATCCGCACCTAATAATCCGATATAGGAATGTAGATTGCAGGTGAATGTGCGGCAACCTTCATCATAAAGTGAAAGGATGATCCGGTAGAGTTCCATACGGATTTTATCCTCCCTGAATTGGTCGTATTTCGTTATTTTTTCAATGGTACAGCCTGTTATGGCAACGCTCTTGTTGTACATCTTGCTATGGTTTTTTAATTAATGCCTTGTCCGTAACTTCTTGCTATGTACCGGAAATAAAAAAGCACGGTACCTAACAAGTTTGAACACAGGCACGACCAAGCGCCTCGCAGGAAACGAGTTAAGACCGTGCCATAAGTGTATGACAAGGACTCCGCCCGTTTATTCTCCTGCATTAAAATTGGTCGTTTCGTGTTCGGGAATAAACAGCTAAAAGCTATTCTAATATGTTATCATTCAACTTTTTCTAATCTTATAACTTTCTTGATTTTATATTCAACTACGCAAAAGTAGAAAAAAGCCGGGCAATCACGTAAGGATTGCCCGACTTTTTTAAGGGAAGCTGTTCAGGTGTGGGGTGTGGCAGGTCAGTCCACGGGTTCGCCGCCATAGCACAGGCGGCAGATGTCCCCGTGGATTTCACGCATGATATTCAGTTGCATCCGTTCGCTGATATGACGGTTATCGGAACGCATGAACAGTCGGTTTTCAATCAGACTGCAAAACTTCGTACCCTCCTTGTCCACGATACAGAGTATCTGGTTTTCAAGGAAGAAGTCCGTATCGGTGGAATATTCCACATTCGGGGAGATTCTGATATAGTTCATATATGGATGGTTTGGATGATAATTACGGTGGCGGTGTGGGTGGGGTCGTCCGGCCCTGCCCGCCTTGCCGGTCTTGGAAGGAAAAGCCATACCGGATTTTATTTCCGGCATGGCTTCGTGTTCATTTTCAAGCGGCCTTGTCATTTCCGCCTTTTCCTTTTTTCGCTTCGGTGAGTTTCCTCTCCTGCTTTTCTTCAGTCGGCTGCGCTTCGGCTTTCTTCGCTGCCGCCTTTTCCGCTTTCTTCATCTCCTTTATCCGCTCTTCCAGGCGTTCGTGTCGTTTCTGATATTCTTCCTCGTGGGTGGCTTTGGCAAGTCCGTACTGGTCGGGAAAGTGCATGTTTGCGAAGTCCCTTAACAGTTTGGATGCGCTGTTGTCTCCGTAAGCGTTCTCACAAAGAAAATGGTTGATGAAGTCCCGTTTGATGAGGGTCTTTTGTGCGTCCGTCAGCTTGGCTACAATCTTCATACGCTGTTTCTCGTCCAATGGCATCGGCTGGTCTTTGATACCGCAAAGCGGATAATGCTTTCTTTGCAGTTTGGTAAGCATGATGAAATAAAGCATTCCGTCCTCGTACTGCGTGAACGGGCTTTCGGGATAGTCATTTTCACGGACTACTCTTTTTGTGTCGGCTACAATCTTCTCAACGGAAAGTTGTTTGAAACGCTTGTCCCGTTCCTGCAATGTCTCGATAGTGACGGGGGCGGTGTCCTTCTTGTTTATCTCCACATAACAGAGTTCGGGTTCTGTCTGTCCTACCTTTACATATGTTTTTATCCTGCCTTCTTCTTTCTTTTGGTTCAGTTCTTCCACCTTACGGGCGTATTCCTCGTTTTTTTGTTCAAAGGTCTGTACCGCTTGTTCATACTCTGTCGGTTCGGTGAACTGTTCCTTCTGCGGTGCTTCGGGGGCTTTGGGAAATTCCCGTGCCGATACGTTGTAATCAAAATCTTTGATTTCATGCCCTTTCTTGTCCAATTTTTGGAGTGCCGTATCGTTACGGCTTCCGTAATAAGGTCGGGCAATCACTAATTTCGGGTCGGATTTCAGAAGTTTCTCCGTTTCTTTTGCCACAAATGCGGCATTTTTGGTTTCCAAACATTTGCGGTTGGTGCAATGTCCGCACCCGTTATGCTCGGCAAAAAGGTTATAATTCGCTGCGTTGTGTACACACGCCTTGCATTCCGTCTTGTCGAACTTGTATTGTTCAAGGTCGGTGGTGTAGCATTTCTCAAAATATCTCTTGAACAGATTGAGCGTGTAACCGCTCCAATCGTCCCTGCTGCCCTCCTTGAGGTGGTTTTCGTACACGTCCTTTTGGATATTGGGTTCATAGGTGCTTATCTCCTCGGCAACACTGACGGTGATTTTTTCATTATCCAGCAGTTCACCTATGGGCTGATAGAGTTCGTTCAGTTTCAAACGTGTATAGATATACTTCTCGCTCCGTCCGAAACGGCTGACGAGTGAGTACATGTCATATCTGCCCTTTTCAAGCAGGCGTTTGAAGGCTTTCGCTTCTTCGGTGGGGCGTACCTGTTCACGCTGTAAATTCTCACTTAGTGACATATCTTCCGCTTCATCGTCTGTTACATTATTATATATGGTTGCCTTTATCGTCTTTGCTTCTGCAAGCAAGGAAGCACGGTAACGGCGTTCACCGTAGATGATTTCGTAACCGCCTGCCGTGCGTGGGCGTACGGCTATGGCCTGCAAAACGCCTACCTCCCGGATGCTGTCCGCGAGTTCCTGCAAGGATGTGTCATTGAACGTCTTGCGGTGGTTGTCCGCACTTGGGTGTACGGTTGTAATATCAAGGTCGGTTTCGGCTGTAGCCGTTGCAAGCGGTGTTTTAAGCGTAGCTTGCTGTGGTGCTTCTTCCACAACGGTGGGAACGGTTGCCGTTTCGGGTGCTTCCGTCACTCCGGCAGTTGTGGGCACGTTCTGTGGTGAAAGTAATATCATCGGCTTGGGGATGATTGCCAAAGCGGTTACTTTCACTGCTGTTTCTTTCTCTGATTTCTGTACGTTGTTCATTTTC
>DXOJ01000795.1 GCA_019412865.1 Bacteroides sp.
AATAAGAAAGTTTTAGGAAGATCTTAATTAGAGATGGATATGCTCAAATAAATGAGAAGATTCATGTAAAAAAATCAAATCGTAATAAACCTCTTTATTGTTGTTGATGCAAAGAAAGGCATTATTTGGGGATATTGCACTATATTCTCTCCTTTTTCTTTCTGCAAAACATCTTTTTTATGAAAATAAGCCAATACTTAACGTTCTTATTCTTTTTATACCAAGCCATTCCATGTAAACTATCGGATTAGTCTTTCTGCAAATTCTTCGCTACAAATTCCTCAAAAAACGTTTTCTTATAGTTTCCACCTCCTATTCCTATCTCATAAGACTTAATAAAAATATCATTGGTATCAAAAGAGTCGATCCGTGAGGTATTGACAATATAGGACTTGTTTATCCGGAGAAACTGTTTAGCGGGCAGTTGCTCATGAATATTTTTCAGATTCATCTTAGTAATCACCCGCTGATCTTCCAATTGGAGAATGGAATAATCCTTTAGTCCTTCAATAAAAAGAATATCACTGAAGTTTATCTTGATATAGCGTCGTTCCGATTTGATGAAGATATATTCTTCCTGTATCTCCTCCACTCTTTCGGCTGTTTCCGACAATAACAGTTTATGATATGCTATTGCCTTATTGACTGCTTTCAGAAAACGGTTCATTTCAATGGGCTTCACCAGATAATCAATGGCACTTACTTCATAACTATCGAGTGCATATTCCGCATACGCCGTTGTAAAGACAATCAACGTATTCACGGGAATGCTTTGCGCAAATTCTATTCCGGTAATTCCCGGCATCTGAATATCAAGGAAAATCAGATCAACCGTATATTCATTTATATAAGCGGACGCTGCGATAGCATTATTAAAGCTACCCACCAATGTCAGTTGTGGAATCTGCTCCACCAATGACTTCATACCTTTGCGAGCTACCGGCTCGTCATCAACAATAATACAATTCATAAGTTTAGATGTAAGTTGACATTATAAGTTGTTTCTTTATCTTCTATCTGTAACGTATACCGTGATTCATAAAGTAAATCCAGTCTGCATTTCACATTGGCCAACCCTATTCCCCCTTCCCGCTTAACAGGAACACGGGGCTTAGAATTTTCGCAACGAAACGTCAACCGTTTATTATGCACAGAAAAATACAGGTGAACATAAGATAAATTGTCGCTATCCAAATTATGTTTCACCGCATTCTCTACAAAAGGGATAAACAATAACGGAGGAATACAGATATTCTCCATATTTCCCTCTTGAAAGATTGTATATTCAAAATGATCCCTTCTCACCTTCTCCAATTCAAGAAAGCTGGTGAGAAACTGTATATCTGCAGTAAGAAATACTTCTCTTCTTGTACTGTCATTCAACTGGTAGCGAAGTAGATTGTCCAGTTTCTCCAATATCTGTGAAGCCTCATCCGGAGCATCCTTTACCAAAATATTGGCATTATTCAGCATATTAAAAAGAAAATGCGGATTGATCTGTTTCTTTAATTGTTGCAGTTCTGTCTGCTTAGTCGCCTTCTCCAATTCAAGAATCTTTTTATCGGAGACAACCCAACGGCGGAATAGTTCAAAGCTCGTACAGCCACCTGCACTTAATAGCAGTACTAATACTCCATAAGCAATACTATCAAAAGAAACAACATGGTTATCCTGTATACAAAACTCACGAATACCGTATCGTTGATATAATGGAGACAGAAATATAAATCCTAATAATACACTTACGATATTGATTCCGAGAAACGAAATCCAATAACACCATAACTTGCGCTTGGCCTTATACAGGAAACGGGGCACTAACCAATATATATTCAGATAGATAGGAAATGCAAAAACCAATATACTAACCGGATATGCATATAGGAAACCTTCTCTAGTAAAATCTCCATATACATTCTGAAAGCCCAAAAAGAGTATAATAAATAGCAATAGTAAGTTACTGATAAGCCTGAAACGGTCATTTACCAGATTCTTCCCCCAATCATATACATTCCAGGTATCTTTCATAATTCCAACATTAAACCAATGGTACACAGTGCCTCATCATTATAGTCACTTTTTAATTGATAACCTCCCGGATATAACAAGTCCAATCGTTGCCGTAACTTGTCAAAAGCAGGTGCTACTTGCAGACTTTCCTTTTTTCGCAGACAGTATGTACAAATGAATCGAAGCTGATTCTCTTCCATTTGAAAATCGATCTTTATATTTTCTCCCTTTCCATTCTCTCCACATACCGTTGTCCGAATCACATATTCTATCACAGGCATAAACAATAAAGGAGGAACTTGTATATAACGCACTTCATTCAGGATGTTGACTTCAAAATTAAACTCCGGATTACATAGTTTCTCCAACTTCATATAATCAGCCATAAAATCGATATCATCTCCCAACAACACCTGTTGCCGTTCACTTTCATAAAGTTGGTATCTAAGCAACCGACTTAATTTAAAGATAAGCAATGACGCCTTTTCTCCATCTTCTCCCAGCAAGGTTCGTACCTTATTCAATATTCTCGAAAAAAACTCCGGTTGGAGTTGATCTTTCAAATGATTTAGATCAGTCTGTATGCTAATATTCTCCAATTCATTTAATCGTTGTTGATAGGCCACCCAACGATGCAGAAAAATAGTAAAAGAAAAAGCCAGGAAATAGAGTATCAGTGCCAATGCATTTATCAACAGAAAGAAAGGGAGATCACTGTTTAGTCTTTGCATCTGTTCGGGTATAACATAATATTGCCCTAGAAAACAAATAGCACCAACCATAGCGGTCAGCATAAATCCAACAAGGCAACTCAAATATATGATATACTTTTTATATCTACGCTGAAACAGATAACCGGGAATTAACCAGTAAGTATGCAGATTTATGATTCCCCATTGAATGACAGAAAGTAAAAGACTAACTCCCGTAGAAAGATTTAGCCCTAAACTATCGTTTTCGACAAAAGTGCCTCTGAACACTAAAAAGGAGACTACAAGAAATATCCCAATTTGCTTCAGTAACGTATATAATAGTATCTTAACTGACATCAGGCGATAAAGTTACCATTTTTTTAGAACTTATACTTCATTCCCACCGAAACATACATTGCCGGTTTAAAATATGGATCAGTATCTTTAGACATATCTTCGAAGAAAGCCTTTAAAGTGCGGGTAGTGTAATAAGCTATTCTGCTACACGACACACCGGCAGTAGCAGTGATTGAAAAAGAATTCCCCATACTTACTTCCGGTTGTAAACCTACAATAATAAATTGCTGGGAAAACATAGTATCTTTTCCTTCTCTTTCCAACAATGCCAATGACCCGTTCATTTCTGCTACTAACCTTAGATTCAGATATCTATTCATTTTCATTCCTGCCGATACTTCCATGGCATTCAGCATCGAAACTTTAATCTGATAACGTCCTTCGGTGCTCCAATCAAAATAAATAGCAGGAAATACCATCGGATAACCAAACGTGTTATTTATAGCCAATCCGGCTCCAAGAGATAAATTGGACTTGAACTGCCGGATGAAAATAACTCCTCCCTGTCCCAGGACATTCTTCAGTTTTACATCAGAAGAGGTATAAACACCTGCACCAACTGTCGTCAACAAGAGCCATTTTTTGCTGATAGGGCGAATATTGGTTACGCTCAACTGCATATTTATGATTTGATCTATGTCTATGTAAGATTGAAGATTCTTATTATTCATTGCCGTATAGCTTCCTCCTGCCGAAATCATCCAAATTGTGGGCTGATTTCTTTCATTCATTTTCTGTGATACGGGAATATTGACGTTCCCTTCCACAAAGCACATATCCCCTTTCCCGGGATACTGTCCGTTTTCATCTTTATATCGGGAAGAAGATATATACCCGGTTTTCACACTAACCTGTGCCTGTATATTTTCAGGAAGTAATAGAAACAAGGCGAACGCACTTAACAAAATAATCCTCATTCTTTTATCTGTTTTAGGGTTTGAATGAGACAAAAGTAGAGTTTTACCGATCTGCGTAGAGAGTTTGTAGACCAAACCCGGCATTAAGTAGACCAATCCTGTAAATTTGTAGCCTGTTTGGTCTGAATGTATTATATAAAAAAATAAAAGACTACCTTTCAACCGAAGATAGTCTTTTATCCGTATATCATTTTTTAATTATCCACAATGGAAATACTTATGTACGAGATCTAACATCTCCATCGGCTTTCCTTCCAAATCCGCACGCAATGTTTTATCTTCATAACCACGAAGTCTGCGGATGATACCATCAATCATTGCCGGGCTGAATACATTATATTGTTCAAAGATTGCCCGTTGTTGTTGCAAGCAATCGGCAGAAGCTTCACAGCTATCCGGCAGTTGCGCCAGTGATTTCAGCTTATCTTCGTTTTCTTTCTGATGGATATTCACATTTACATAAGTTTTTTCAGCAATGTCCAGCGCATTTTCAATCTCAAAACCATGACGGCAGGCAACAGCCAAACCAGCCAACAGTTGATACAAATCTGCCGAACCATCCGGAGAACGCATTTCTACAGTCTGCTTCTGGCTGGTGTCAAAATGACTTTCAGCTTCCAACGGATTTGCCAATGTACACATATCTGTTTTTGCAGCCCATCCCAGAGGTACACGTACTAATACAGAGCGGTTACGATCTCCCCAACAAACATTGGTAGGTGCTTCCTGATGAGGAACGAGACGAAAATAAGAAGTAGGATTGGTATTTCCAAAAGCAGTAATTGACGGAGCAAGCACCATCATTCCGGCAATTGCCTTGCGTGCTGTTTCCGACAAAACACCGTCTTTCAGCATCTGGTTCTTTCCGTCTTTCATGATACGCATGTGGACATGCAAGCCCGAACCTGCTTTACCTGCCGTAATCTTTGGAGCAAAGGTTACATTGTATCCATATCTAAATCCCAGGTTACGAATCACCCATTTGGCAATCATTAATTGATCTGCTGCCTGCGATACGGGAACCGGCAGGAATTCTATTTCATTCTGCTCATAGATATAACCATCCAGCGTAAAATTACCTACTTCGGAGTGTCCATACTTTATTTGTCCGCCTGTCTGTGCGATGTAAGACATACATTGGGTACGGAATTCATTGAATTTAGCATAAGGACCCGATTCATGATAACCGCGTTGATCGGTTGCCTGGAACATACCGGTGTCCGGAGCTATTACATAATATTCCAATTCGCCCATTGCTTGAAATTCCATTCCGGTAACTTCTGTAAAAGTCTTGCTTGCTTTGTAAAGAGTATGTTCTGGTGCACTTTCAAGTGGTTCACCGTCTTTATTGAAGAAAGAGCAAAGCATGGACAGCGTCGGAATCTCGGCAAACGGATCAACGAATGCTGTGCAAAAACGGGGAATCACATAAAGGTCACTACTGCCCGCTTCTATAAATGAGAAAAGGCTGGAACCGTCTACCCGTTCTCCACATGTGAGAATAGCTTCCAGATAAGCTTGATTGTTGATGACAAAGTTCAGAGTTTTCAGACGCCCGTCTCCCGCCGGATACATAAAATTAACCATGCGGATATCTTTTTGCTGGATAAATGAGATAATGTCAGCTTTTGTAAACTCTGAAGTTGGTTTTTGAAGGAATGCCACCAACTGGTTAGCATTCATTGATAAATCATAATTCATAATCGGTTGTTTTTCGTTGTTGTATGATTAAAACGGTTTGTTGAATGCCAAAGATAAGGAAAAGATGGAGAATCAAGTAAGAAAAGATTTAATTATTTCTTTGCTATGTTGCATTTATGTCTATTATCCTATTTAAAACGCTTCAGATCTTTCTTCTCAAAAATCCATTCCGGAGTGTATAGTTTCCCAGTATCCGTTTCGGTCAGCTCGTACCAGGGAGAAAGGTTTCGGCTGGTTGGATTGACCAGGATATGAATCTGTTGGGCAGGCATATAGCTTTGTGCCAGGAGAAATACTTTCTTCCCGGTATTCGGATGAATGGCAACATCCATAACAATCACAGCATGACCGGGTGAACCGCCTTTAATAAAGACATCCCCGGGTTGCAAGGAAGTATAAAGCACAGCTGGGAGTTCACGAGATAAAGAGACAGTTCCGGCATACATAAAAACCATATCGAGATAGTTACGGAAAGTTTTATAGGAATAATCCACTCCCTTGCCCGAAGCATACCATTGAACCTGATTACCGTTGACTTTTATTCGATTTCCCTCCGCCCATTTCTTATATTCGGCAGTAAATCCACTTGTGAAGTTGAATTTTATGTCTGCATACCGTTTATGTTTCCACAGATATTCCGCCCGCAAGCGTATCACTGCATCGGCACACTGCTGCAAATCACGATTGCCTATCTCCATATCTACGACTGCAAATGCGGCTGCCTGATTGGCTTTTTCTTTTCCATTGTAAAGTAACACTTTACTGCCTTTAGGCAATAATGGCAAATTGCGCAAATAAGTTGTAAACGAATTATCGGAGCAGGTCTCTCTAACATATCCTGACGGAGGAGCGATTCTATCCGCAAGCCTCTCCTGTCCCCATGAGTGAAAGACTATGAGAAGCAAGCCTGCACATATTAACAAATACTTCATATCGGTTTTTCTTATTCCATATCCGGACAAATATAAGTAATTATTATGGAAAACGAAGTTGAATGTCTG
>DXOJ01000796.1 GCA_019412865.1 Bacteroides sp.
AACAGAGAAAGAGAATAAATAGAATACGTTTCATATTTGCTTTTATTTTATAGGTGTTATTTTAATTAGGGAGACACCGTGGTAGGGGATGGAAGTTTCATAACTACCACTGAATATTCCTAAGTCTTTTTGTCTCCATAAGTCTCTGATTTTGACTTTACCTTGGATGCCCAACTGATTAAGGGCAAAGTTAAAGTTATATTTTTGTTGCTGGATATTTACTGCTTTATCCTGATCCCATAAAATGAAGTAGGGATCCATCTGGAAGAAGCCGAGTGCATAGGAACCATCGTATAACTTTTTATACCATATTTGTCCGTTGGGAACTGTGAGCTTAGTAGCAGGGGCTACCAGTGGGTCCTGATTGACTGCAATCACTTCCGGATTGGTCAGAAGACCTAACGTGAAATCGTCTATGGCAGTTATGTCACAACCAAGCAATAATGGGGCGGAAAGGATGGACCATAGGGAGATATGTGCATATTGTTCGTCAGCGGTTAAGTCCGAATCGTGGGATTTTGCACCCCATCCCGGTCCTAATTTGCCTACTACCAACATATCCGGATCGTTATATTTTCCAGGTGCTGATACGTATGCGCAAACATCCTGGAAACATCCGATTGCCATTACAATATTCCATTGGTCGTTGATATCACGGGTTGTTCGCCACAAATTACCTCCGGCTTCCGCTCCCCAGTTCCATACATTGGGAGCTCCGTATCCGACACAATATATGATATCCCGTTTTATCTGATCTAAAGCGTTGCGCATGACGATAAATGGTTCTTGAATCGTTTTCTCTTCCGAGTTCTTCTCAATGGCAGCATAACCGCAATAATCGTATTTCAAATAGTCTACTCCCCACTTTTCCCAAGTTTTTGCATCTGTCAATTCGTGCTGATAGCTGCCTATATGCCTGCCGCAGGTCGTCCAGCCTGGTGAAGAGTAGATTCCGAATTTCAGCCCTAACGAGTGAATGTAGTCAGTAAGTGTCTTAAAGTCCGGAAATTTTTCGTTAGCTGGGAGTTCACCTTCGGGTGTACGTTCATCGGCTTCCCATCCGTCATCTATGTTCACATAAGTCCATCCGTAGGCCTGAAGCTTTTCGTGCATGATTCGGGCGGCATCACGTACCTTTTGGTCATCAGCTGCAAATCGCCAGCAGTTCCAGCTATTCCAGCCCATAGGAGGAGTAAGCATAATCTCGCTACCTATTTTTAGTGTGATCTCCTTTTCATCTGTTCCTTTCTCATTTGTCGCTTGTAGGCGGACCTTAAAGTTACCATTTGTATTCGTGCTTCCGGTGATGAGTCCTGTTTTCCGGTTTAACTTTAATCCTTTCGGAAGTCCTTTGGCTTTATAGGTCATAGGTCGTTTGCCGCTAACCATAATTGGCATGAGAAAAGGATTGCCGGGACGAGCGCCATAAGTCAGTGGGTTATTGATTTGTGGAGCGTCCGGACTTTGTGGAGTCAATATGTATTTTTCTTTGGCAATGGGCTTGGGCCATACAGGAATGGGCTGTACGTCACCGAGAGTTGTGAATTTGACATTCAGCCAATCAGCGCGGTCGTACATCATTCCATCTCCGCATTCCTCTACCAATAATAAAACTTTGTCTATTCCTGATAAATCGATATTGAAAGGTTTGGCAGGATCTCCTTTTCTCATAATTCCGCTTCTCCATAGTTCTTTCCGATCTCCTAATATCTTGAACTGAAGATTACAAGCAAATGGGGTATTGTCATCTGCACCTGCTAATCCGGAAAGCGTCTTGGCTTTTTTTCCGATATCAAAGAGCATACGGCTGATTGCATGAGTTCCTATGCCGCGTTCATAGACGATGCCTTTCACAGTCAATGGCGTCATAGTGACTGCTTTGTTGATTCGGGGGAGTCCCCAATCCTGTATGTAATAAGAACTTTCGCCTAACTCGTCCAGCCAAATTTCTTTTACTTCTTCTGCCTGGCATTTCCAACTAATCGTTAGTATAACCAATAACATTATCTGCTTAATGTACTGCATAGTAAATTATTTTTTTAATACTTTCTTTATAACCGGACAAACAAGGTCTGCATATCTCATCATTCCTAAGTCTGTGAAATGAATACCGTCTACTGTTGCTTCTCCATCTTCTCCAAGCATCTTTTCGGAAGAAATTATGTATATATTCTTTTCACCTTTTGTTTTTAGAGATTTGAAGACACTGTTGACGGCTTTATTCTTTTTGTTTATTTCGATAGCTATTTTCTTGTCGAACAGAGCATGAGTGAATACGGGGTCCTCAATAAATATAATCGGAGTGCGTGGATGCTTATCCCGAAGTATGCGATAGAAGGTTTCCATCTTCTCATATATCTGATCGGAGGAAGCATTAGGGACGAAGTCTAGTACATACACTCCTGCATCTACTGAGGACATTACTTCGGCTATTTCGTAGTCTAAAAGTGCATTTCCACTGAATCCCAAATTGACGATTTCTCGATTGAGACGGCGGGAAATAATATTGGTATGTGCCATCCCAGGACGATTGGCACAGCCACCTTGAAGAATGCTTGTTCCATAAAAAACGATTGGTTTAGTCCGTACTGGAATTGCCGTTCGAGGTACTGATATAGATGCTTCTGCGTCTATTCCGATGGACAATGAAATTACTCCATCATAAAGAGGTAAATATAGCATATATTCTCGCTCGACCGGTTCCATATTTGCTATAATTGTAGCTTGATTCACTTTTCCGGTGGGGCGCCCACTATTCACAAATCTCCATGCTCCGTCTACCCATGTGTATAGATCGAGTCCTTTAGTACCGGTAGGTGTCATATGATTCATCAGGTTATTATTCAAATTCTCCCATTTGGTGGCTATTGTTGTTGAATTGGAGCAAAATCTGATTGCTAATCCTGCGGAGTTTCTGCTTAAATTCCATACCGGTTTACGAGAGACATGCTTTAATGAATCCGGCAATCGTTCGTAGCGATTTTCTGTATTCTTTGTGGCTTTACCATACAATGGAAACTTGGCAGCATCATAATATTTTAATTGAGCTTCCAGATATTCCGGCAAGCACAAGAATGTAATGAGCAAAATGATGATATGTCTTTTCATAATAAATGGTTGTTT
>DXOJ01000797.1 GCA_019412865.1 Bacteroides sp.
AAAAATAAAATCTATATATTTGCACAATTGAAAGTATGTATGAACATATGAAATTTAAAAACGCTATCAACATGAGAAAAGCTAATTATGATAAATTTCCTTCTACGAAGCTGACGGGGATGCTTGTTCAGGGTTGGGATATTATCATTTCTATGTTAAAAGAGAAAATGGATGCAAGAAAAGTGCTGGCTGTGGATTTATATACAGGAGTATATGAAGAAGAAGTGCTGGATGCTTTTTCAAAAGAATTCTCCGGAAGAGTGATGAATGTACGTGATTTGATGAAACCGGAAAAAGAAATTCAAACGTTGACAGAACGCTTCATGACTGAAGATGTATTATTCGGCTATGTCACCAATTTGAAGCTGGAAGATTATTTGGATGCGGATAAGGTGGCTGCTGCACGGAAGCAAATCAGTGAAGCAAAAGACGCCATTGTAATCATAGGTACGGGTGCTTCTGTTGTTGCTCCGCAGGATGCGATGGTGGTTTATGCGGATATGGCACGTTGGGAAATCCAACAACGTTTCCGTCGGCATGAGGTAAAAGCTTTAGGTATAGACAATCGGAACGATGCCGTTTCTTTGCAATACAAGAGAGGGTATTTCAACGATTGGAGAGTATGTGATAGGTATAAGGAAAGATTGTTTGGCAGGGTAGAATTCTGGATTGACACCCATGTGGCCGGGACACCGAAGATGATTGATAAGGATACTTTCTTTAAAGGGGTAGAGGCAACGGTGAACACACCGTTCCGGGTAGTTCCTTTCTTCGATCCGGCTCCCTGGGGTGGTCAATGGATGAAAGAGGTTTGCGACCTGGATCGTGAACGCGAAAATTTCGGCTGGTGCTTTGACTGTGTACCTGAAGAGAACAGCCTTTATTTTGAAGTGAATGGAGTGCGCTTTGAACTGCCTTCGGTTGATTTGGTTTTACTGAAAAGTAAAGAGTTGCTTGGTGAACCGGTGGAGGCACGCTTTGGAAAAGACTTCCCTATTCGTTTCGACTTTTTGGATACGATGGGCGGAGGTAATTTGAGTTTGCAGGTGCATCCTACTACTCAATTTATCCGTGACAGCTTCGGTATGTACTACACGCAGGATGAAAGTTACTACATGGTAGACGCGGAAGAAGATGCCGTAGTTTATCTGGGAGTGAAGACAGGAGTGGACAAAGAAGCGATGATCGGCGATTTGCGTAAAGCACAAAAAGGTGAACTGGTGTTTGACGCAGAAAAGTACGTAAATAAGATTCCGACAAAGAAACACGATCACTTCCTGATTCCGGGAGGAACTGTTCATTGTTCCGGTGCCAACAGTATGGTGCTTGAAATCAGCTCGACTCCGAACCTCTTTACTTTCAAACTATGGGACTGGCAACGCTTGGGACTGGATGGAAAACCGCGTCCGATCAATGTGGAACGTGGTAAATGCGTTATCAACTGGAATCGCGATACGGAATATGTGAATGAACACCTTCGCAATCAGTTTACGGAAGTCGCTTCCGGAGAAGGTTGGGTAGAAGAACGTACCGGACTGCATCCGAACGAATTTATCGAAACTCGTCGCCACCGTTTCTCATCACCGGTGTTACATCACACAAACGATAGTGTAAATGTACTGAATCTGTTGGAGGGAGAAGAGGCCGTAGTTGAGAGTCCTACTCATGCTTTTGAACCTTTCGTGGTGCATTATGCCGAAACATTTATCATTCCTGCCGGGGTGAAAGAATATACCATTGCCCCGTATGGTAAATCTGCAGGAAAAGAATGTGTAACGATCAAAGCTTACGTACGCTTTTAATAATGAAATAAATCATCTAATATCTTGAAAACTATGTATGAACATGATGAACGAATCGTAATGACGCTCGATGCGGGAGGCACTAATTTCGTGTTTTCAGCCATACAAGGCTGTCGCGAAATAGTGGAACCTATTTGCCTTCCGGCAGCGTCCGACGACTTGGAGCGTTGCTTGTCTGTTCTTGTAGAAGGTTTCCTGGAAGTTGAGAAACGATTGCCGAAACTTCCGGTAGCTATCAGTTTTGCTTTCCCCGGGCCTGCTGACTATGAGCATGGAATTATTGGTGACTTGCCTAACTTCCCGGCCTTCAGGGGAGGAGTGGCACTTGGACTTTATTTGAGGGAACAGTTTGGTATTCCGGTTTTTATTAATAATGACGGTAATTTGTTTGCTTATGGCGAAGCCTTGGCAGGCACTTTGCCCGAAGTGAATAAACGCCTGAAAGAAGCAGGCAGCAGTAAGGTATATAAGAACCTGCTCGGAATTACGCTGGGTACAGGGTTTGGTGCCGGAGTGGTGATTGACAGCCGGTTACTGACCGGAGACAACGGTTGCGGCGGCGACGTCTGGATTATGCGGAATAAGAAATATCCCGAAATGATCGCGGAAGAAAGTGTCAGCATCAGGGCTGTCAGGCGAGTATATCAGGAATTGACCGGAAAGGATGCTTCTTCTTTGACTCCCAAAGATATATATGATATTGCTGAAGGGATCGCAGAGGGAGATCAGCAGGCTGCTGTCCGGAGTTTTAACGAACTGGGAGAAATGGCTGGTGATGCTATCATCCGTGCATTGAATATTGTTGATGGCTTGGTGG
>DXOJ01000798.1:0-1282 GCA_019412865.1 Bacteroides sp.
CGATAAGATGCACTTGCCGAAAACTTATCATTCAACCCCTGATACATGGAGCCGACTCCCAGAATAGTATAAAACAATTGGTTCTTGAAACGTACACCTATATTGGCAGGTGTTGCATTTCCACCATACACCATCATTTGCACTTTTGTATCAGGATTCGCATTCACCAGTCCGAGTTGGAACCCCTTCATATCTTCCCTGTAATAATTGACAAGGCCAATTTGAAGTCCGCGTGCCTGCGTTGCATAATTACATAATGCTATTTGCACCCCATTCAGTTTCGATGCGGTTATGTTGGCAATACCTGCAATCTGCAAGCCGTTCATGTGTTCGCCTACCACATTCAAAAGTCCGGAAGCCATCAAACCGCCGAAGCTCTGTCCTGTGATATTTGCCGCTCCGGAAAAGTGTAACCCCGAAGCCATGTTGCCCGTCACATTCATGAAACCACTCATCATTACCCCCGAGGTATTATCTCCTCCGATGCTGGTTAAGCCGGATATGATTACTCCCTGCGTTCTGTCACCGGTGATATTTACCAATCCGGCAGCAGAAAGCCCTACGGTGTTGTTACCGCTGATATTACTGATGCCGGCTAGCTGGACACCCCTCATTGTTCCGCCTGCCAGGTTGGCTAATCCGGTGATCTGTACTCCGTTCATGTCACCATGTACCACACTTCCCAATGCATTGATGCCCACACCGTTCAGACGGTTCATTGTAGACAGGAGACCGATGTTCACATAAGTCGTCTGTGTACTGTCATGCGGTTGCGTACAAATATCTTTCCAGATGGATATATTAATACCTGCACTCTTGTTCTGTGCCGGTAAACAAACGGCAGCCATTAGTATAGCTGCCGTGAATATTGTTTTCTTTATCTTCATTCCTTTCTCTTTTCGGTTTAAGTTATATCTCTATGCAGCTTTATATTAGCCTTTTGCTTCCTGATATAAATAACGTTTGATGCTCTTCTTCGGTGTCTTTTCGAATTCTTCCGGATAGATTTTCATCTTGGATATTTGGCTGTAGGCCGGTAGCATATCATTCAGTGCCACACGGTTTTCTTCCATTATTTGCTCGATGTCTTCATTCTTGAGACCGTGAGCGAAAGCGTCGTCAAAATCAGGATAAACAAGTCCGACAAGTTTTTCGTTTTGCTGAACGATAATACTTTCAGCCACGTATGGCAGGTTGTTCAATTTATCTTCAATTTCTTCCGGGTAGATATTCTGTCCGCTGGCACTCAATAACAGGTTCTTGCTGCGTCCTCTGATCGTAA
>DXOJ01000798.1:1292-5082 GCA_019412865.1 Bacteroides sp.
TCGTAACATTTCCTTCGGCATCCATCAAAGCCAGGTCACCTGTATGCAGCCATCCGTCTTTGTCGATAACTTCTTGGGTAGCTTCTTTGTTTTTGTAATATCCCAACATCACATTCGGGCCTTTACATACGATTTCGCCAACAATGTTTTCGGGATCAGATGACAACACTTTCACATCCATACGTGGCACAGCTTTTCCGCATGAACCCGGTTTGAATCTTCTCCAATCCTCGTAGCAGATAATCGGACCACATTCCGTCATTCCATATCCTACTGTATAAGGGAAATCAATCATTTTCAAGAACTGTTCTACTTCCTGATTGAAAGCAGCACCTCCTACAATAACAGCTTTGAAGTTTCCGCCGAATGCCTTAATCATTTCTTCGCGTACCGTTGCTTTTATCTTGTCATTGATGATAGGTACTTTTAGTAAGATCTTCATTGCAGGAGTTTCCAGTTTCGGAAGTACGCTCTTCTTGATGATTTTTTCGATGATAAGCGGTACGGCAACAATCAGATTCGGTTTCACCTCTTCGAAAGCTTGGAAAATGATTTTCGGACTCGGCATGCGAGTAAGGAAGTAGATGTGGCAACCCACGGAGAACTCATAAAGGAATTCGAAAGCCAGTCCGTACATATGTGCCATAGGGAGCATGGATACGATCTTATCTCCGGCTTGCAGGTCTAATACTTCAAAAGCAAATTTGGTATTCGACCACAGACTGCGATAGGGGAGCATTACTCCTTTCGAGTAACTTGTTGTTCCTGAAGTATAATTGATAACAGCCAGTTCTTCCGGTTCATCCTTATGATAAGCGATATGCTCTGTGCGGAAATTCTTCGGATATTTTTTGCCGAACATTTCGTTCAGATGCTCGCGTGCATAAGTCAGTCGTTCGCTGCGTGACACTAGCAGGGTGAAGTCGTTCATCATCAGGATACCCTCCAGTAGCGGCATTGCCGACTCATTCAGGTTTTCCCATACCATATCTCCTACAAGCAGTAATTTTGCTTCGGAATGGTTGACGATGTTATGTATATTGTCCGCTTTAAATTCATGGAGAATGGGTACAACAACTGCCCCATACGTCAGTGTAGCAAGGAAAGTGACTCCCCAATGAGAGCTGTTTCTTCCGCAAACAGCAATCTTATCTCCTTTGCGGATTCCACTTTCTTCAAAAATGATATGGAGTTTTTCGATCTTGCGAGCTACGTCTTTATACTGTAATGTTGCACCTTTATAATCGGTCAGGGCATCCAAGTCCCAATTATTTTTGATACTATTCTCAATGTAGGCTATAAAACTTTGTTCCATTGTTTTGCACATTTGGTATTAATTTGTGCAAATATAGCAATTATATTAAGAATGAAGAATTAAGAGGGAAGAATTTTTGGAAATGGGGGAAGGGCGATGCGGTGAGATTGCGACAGGCCGGTAGGAGGAAAGAATATGATTATAGCTAATTTCATTATGCTATAATCAAAAATAATTCTGCTCATAGCATATTGATTGATTCTTTAGATTCTTATTTCAAGTACCATTCGTACATTCTTTGTACGCCTTCCTCGATTTCAATTTTATGGTGCCACCCCAAAGCGTGCAGTTTCGAAGGATCGGTCAGCTTGCGCATAGTGCCGTCCGGTTTGCTGCTGTCGAAGGTCAGTTTTCCTTGATACCCTACAGTCTCTACAATACGTTCGGCCAGTTGGCGGATGGTGATTTCCTTACCGGTGCCGATGTTGATGTGGCAGTTGCGGATATCTTTGCTACCTTCTTTATAGGTATCTTTGAAGTCTACGTGCTCCATAACAAAGACACTGGCATCCGCCATTTCTTCGCTCCAAAGGAACTCGCGGAGTGGAGTACCTGTACCCCAAAGAGTGACTTCCGTTTCGCTGATTCCGTATTTTTGCAGAATAGCCAGGATTTCTTCTTTCGGACTGTCGCCATTCACACCTTCCACCGGACGCAGATTCATATCCTTACGTACAGCTTCCCAGTTTCCTTCTTTCAGACAGTGTGCCAGATGAATCTTACGGATCATGGCAGGCAGCACATGACTGCGTTCCAAGTCGAAATTATCATTCGGTCCGTAAAGGTTTGTCGGCATCACAGCGATGTAGTTCGTTCCATATTGCAGGTTGAAACTTTCGCACATTTTCAGTCCGGCAATTTTAGCGATTGCATACGGTTCGTTGGTATATTCCAACGGTGAAGTAAGCAATACGTCTTCCTTCATCGGCTGTTCGGCGTCACGTGGATAAATACACGTGCTACCCAGAAAGAGCAACTTCTTTACATGGTGGCGGAAGCTCTCTCCGATGATATTCTGTTGAATTTGCAGATTCTTATAGATGAAGTCGGCACGGTAGATGCTGTTCGCCATGATACCACCCACAAAGGCAGCAGCAAGGAATACATATTCCGGTTGTTCTTCATCGAAAAAATTACGGACAGCCGCGCCATCCAGCAGATCAAGCTCTTTGTGAGTGCGGCCTACCAGATTTGTGTATCCTTTATCCTGCAAATTCTTCCAGATAGCAGATCCCACAAGTCCGCGGTGTCCTGCCACATATATCTTTGCATTCTTTTCCATTCTATCTTTTATTAGTTCACCACAGAGGACGCAGAGGACACGGAGGATTTTATTTTTTCCTCTGTGTCCTCGGTGTCCTCTGTGGTGAAATGAAATTCATTTAGTGTTTGGTAGCAATCATTCGTCTCACTTTCTCCATATCGTGGCGAACCATGATGCTTACCAGTTCTTCGAATGATGTTTTACGCGGATCCCAACCCAATAGTGTTTTAGCTTTTGTCGGGTCGCCCAGCAGCTGTTCTACTTCTGATGGACGGAAATACTTCGGATCAACTTCTACCAGAGATTTTCCGGTAGCTACATCGATACCTTTTTCATTTACGCCTTCACCTTCCCAACGAAGTTCGATCCCTGCTTCTTTGAATGCTAACGTTGCGAATTCGCGCACCGTGTGCATTTCTCCAGTAGCAATAACGAAATCTTCGGGAACATCATGTTGCAGGATCAGCCACATACATTCGATGTAATCCTTGGCATATCCCCAGTCGCGAAGAGAATCCAGATTACCCAGATACAGCTTGTCCTGTTCGCCCTGTGCGATACGTGCGGCAGCAAGCGAAATTTTACGGGTAACGAACGTCTCACCACGGCGTTCGCTCTCATGATTGAACAAAATACCGTTTACTGCAAACATACCATAGCTTTCGCGGTAGTTTTTAGTAATCCAGAAACCATATTGTTTGGCTACCCCATACGGAGAACGGGGATAGAATGGAGTTGTCTCTTTTTGTGGAACTTCCTGCACCTTACCGAACAATTCGGAAGTAGAAGCCTGATAGATGCGGGTTTTCTTTTCCAGTCCCAGGATGCGTACAGCTTCGAGCATACGCAACGTACCGATAGCATCTGCTTCGGCAGTGTATTCCGGAACGTCGAACGAAACCTTCACGTGGCTTTGAGCTGCGAGATTGTAGATTTCATCCGGTTGCACCTGTTGAATAATACGAAGTAACGAACTAGAATCTGTCATATCCCCATAATGCAGATTAATCGTACGTTTCTGTTTCATGTCGCGCACCCACTCGTCAAAATACAAATGTTCAATACGTCCTGTATTGAACGAAGAAGAACGACGGAGTATACCGTGTACTTCGTAACCTTTTTGCAATAGAAATTCGGCAAGATAAGAACCATCTTGTCCGGTGATGCCTGAAATTAGGGCTTTTTTCATACGCTAATTATTTA
Source organism: Bacteroides sp. (assembly GCA_019412865.1). Taxonomy (GTDB): domain Bacteria; phylum Bacteroidota; class Bacteroidia; order Bacteroidales; family Bacteroidaceae; genus Bacteroides. The sequence goes on from DXOJ01000798.1 coordinate 5,075, forward strand.
TATAATTG
>DXOJ01000799.1 GCA_019412865.1 Bacteroides sp.
ATAAGAGACAGATTCATAATATCTATTTTTTATATAACACACATATTTGACATGATCAATCTCTCCACCATTTTCTAATCTTGAGCACTATTCTACATAATATCAGACCTGCGATCCCAGAAAAAAAATATCCAATACCATTTTCCCAATCTCCTATAAACATTAACGCAAATGCGTAAATAATAAGAAAAATTCCAATGACAATGAAAAGAGGTACGAATCTGTTAAACATATTAATGATTTATTTTAATTACTTGTCTAATAATAATTTACCTAATGCATCCCATAATTTGTTCAAATCGAGGCTTAATTCAAGCCCAACTATAGCCTTTGCTTTAATGCCTAAATCTGCAGTTTTTGTTTCTGATATTTTTTGTGTTTTACCTACCGTATGATAATTTTGATCAATAAGAGTAGTTTCTGTATTGGTATGTTCTAAAAGTCCCAAAGAAATACTTTGTTGTTCTTCTAATATTTGTTTACCAGACTCCTCTTTTATCTTTTTCTGTGCTGAAACACCTATGAAACCAACTCCAAGTTCTATTCCTTGTTTTGTTTCCGTTTTATCAAAATTACCACCTGGATGGAAAAAAACGCCATCTTTGACACCCGCAACATCTTGTGAAATAAGGTTCATATCACCTCCAACCTTCTTGCTGCCCAATTCCACCTCGCCAGCTACCTGAAGTCCTACACTTGCTACAACACTGACAGCCTTAGCGGCTTCTTTTCCAAATCGTATCCAATGACTCAACTTCTTTGGATCTCGACCATCCGGATCTATGTATTTTATTGGATTATTCAAGCAATACGCATAAGGCGACCAACTATAGTATTTCTCCGCCATCGGATCCACAGTCATAAACCGTCCTAACACCGGATCATAATGTCTCGCCCCATAATCATACAGATTCAATCCACCTTTTCTATCCAGCTCCTTCCCATTATACTTGTAAGGCTGAACAGATGAAGTCGAAGCAAATGGACCACCAAAAGGATAATAATGATTCATTTCCTCAATAGTACCGTTTTGGTCTGCGACCACACAATTGTTTCCTTGATGGTCTTTCAGATAATAATGATATTTCCTGTCATTCAAAGAAATGAACCCAGCTTCCGTCAACAACGTCTTGGGAGCACCATTTTCATAGACCACATTGCCGCAATAATCTGTTATGGTAGTATCATTTCCTATTACATGTGTAGTACGGAGTTTCGTACCATTCGCATCATAAAGATAAGAAATACTGTTACCATTCGCAAACATTACACAAGTAGGCAAATTTAAACAATTATATTGAATATCAACTATTTTCTTATTCAAATCTTTAGTTAAATTGCCATTTGCATCATAAGTATACTCTATAGGTAAATCAATTCCATCCACAAACTCCATTCCGGAGACAATAGCAGATAGGGTCGCATTGTCATACACCGATTGTAACTGGTTACCATCGTATACAAGATTCAGATTGTCAACCAACCCGTAATCGCCCGTCGAGGTTTGTCCGTAGCGAAACAAACCTAGAATATTCCCCATTTTGTCATATCCAGCCACTTGCTCATTGAAACGGTTCGGGTGCTGCGTCAGGACATTTCCTTCGCCATAAACGGCATCTGTCATGCGAGATAAACCATCATAACTAAATTTGTAACCACGAACAGGAAAAGAGTGCGCTCCCCACGTCATGCTACTGACATTTCCGTTGTAACAAGGAGTACCAACACCATCCGTGTAGCACAATGTCTGATTGAACAAAGGACCACTAACTGACTTCAACCACGAACGAACGTTATATGAATATTCAGTCTGCAAGAGATCATTCGCATGTTTCTTATCGAACACCAAACGACCGATAGCATCATAGCCACATTCCGAAAGGGACACTTCCAAACTGTCATTCAGGCGATGCCTTATTTCGAGCAGGCGTCCCGCATGATCGTAACGATATGTATACAATTCATTTTGGGGAGCAATCCCTGATGTTGTCTGTACATGAAGACGTTTCAACAGTTTGCCCGCAAAATCATAAGAAAAGTATTCACTATCGCGTCCGTCTAGCAAATGGGAGGTATGAGTCTGTATGCAGCGGCGGTACTTGTCATAATAAGAAACCGAGTATAACGCCGGTGCATGGGCTTGCAACGGGAAACTGATGCTACCGGTCTGTAACCCCTTGTGGGAGTAAACGCTACAAGAATCACCATACCACGCCCCATATCCTTCCATCTCTAGACTTTCATCATACGCATAAGACGGAAAACCGTTTTGACCAAGGAAAGCATAACTATCATAATAGGAAACCGAATGCAACACAGGAGAGGATAATGTCACTCCATGAATGGAATAGCCGCCGAATATCGTATCGGTATTGTAGGGCGAGTATACTGCCTCTGCCACCACTCCACACAGGAAAGTGGAGACATCAACCACTTCGTTCCGACAAATACCCGTCAGAACAACACGTCCCATGGCATCAGAAAGCGAAAACTTCCATTCACCACGCAGACGCAAGTTACCATCCTGTGAAAGAATCAAATGGTCGGCATCATCATAAACGAAACATTCCCATCTGGAACCGGGAAGTTTCTTGGCAATGCAACGGTTACGACGGTCGTATCGATAGAAATAGGCATACTGCTCAAGGCAAGCAGATGACGCACTTGAATAACTGCCGGTAACCTGCATTTTGTCAATCGCTGCCGGGGGAAGTACTGCCTGAAGATGACCATTGCCATCGTAGATAAAATAAGTGTCGCAATAAGCTGACGGAACACTATCGCCCGGAAGCTCACGCCACAACACTGTCCGTCCTGCATGGTCAGTGAAAAAACAGGAGACATTTCCGTCTTCATCACTTTTACATTCCACATGCAATGCCCCCGATTCGTAGTTGCCACAATTATCAATAGTAAACAGCGTATCGGAAACCTCGGTTATCCGAAAACGGAGACAATTCAGCAAACTATCTTCCAACGTATTCAGGTGATAACCTGTCTTTACTGATTTTCCTTTTTCGTGCCACTCGCTACCTTCGCCGTAATGTTCCATAACGCGATTCAAAGGAGAATCCTCATACACAGGATAACTGTAGGCACAGGAATCTCCAGAATAAAAAGAACGGGAGAAAAAAGTAAAGTAATCCTTCGCTACGTATCCGCCATCACCAGTGGAAACCACCGGCAACCATTTTCGGCCCTCCCTCCCTTGAAGGTCATATTCCTGAAACCATAGTACATCTTTATGTAAAGGAGAAGACCCCCTGTCCACCACTTGCGAAGGACGTCCTAAACCATCGAAATATTGGATAGTATGAATCGCCTGTCCAGACGCTATTTCCGCAACAGAGGAGGTCTCAATAGTAGGCCGTATTGAATAGATATAATTGCAAGTTTCGGTCAAACCAGGAGGTAGATTTTCCCAAGGATCACTATAATCGGACATACGACCGGAAATACAAAGACACGGAGCACTGAAACTGTTGCTGTTCAATTCGACTTGATAATTTCCGGGGAGAAGTTGCAGAGACAGTATATCTTCATAAAATTCAATCGAGGTCTTGTCGCTTTCCAGAAAGACTTTTCCTCCTATTGAATCACTCCATTTCTGTGATATGGTGACATCCATCGCGTGCCGCAAGGTAAAAACATAATACACAATCGTCGTATTTCCTCGTTCCGAATAGTAATACCAAGGATCCCTATCGTCTTCATAATTGAAATCCTGCCCATATATTCCGGCAAAAATCGGATAATCGGGATGATTTCCTTCAGCAGCAAATCCACGTATGGTAGTAACGATGATTCCATTGTAATCAGAATCAGTACAATAGTATTCGTCCCCTTCGGACATGACATAATATGTACCCTTTTCCAATCTTTTCATACACAAAAGCCCTCTGTTATTCCCGCCATACCCGAATTCAGACATTTTATCGATATAGTGCGAACAAAGTTCATCCACCATATCCCAGTTCACTTCATCCGAACAGGCTATCTCGGGACACATCTCACCTTCGGGAACTTCGTGATCCTCAAGTTCCCGGATTTTATAAAGATGAGTCCTTGTTGCCTGTACCTTCGAACGGAAATTATGGATAATGATATCCATCGGACGCTCCACTTCAAATTTATAATAAATGTCACGCGCCTTTCCTCCCGCATCATTGGAGTATTCACGGCTGTCACGTGCGTCTACGAAATAAAACGTCGAGTCCGGTTTGCCTAAATCAATGGCATCAGCCTTGTGGCGTCCCTCATTAGGAGGGCCGACTATCGGAAAGCTGTCATCAAACTGTTGGCTCCATCCTGCCCCTGCCCATAACAGGCAGCATAGTTCAAATAATAATATACTAACGAACCCGTTGGCGGAATTAAATAAGCGCATATTTAAGTCTGCCAATAGGTTTGTTG
>DXOJ01000008.1 GCA_019412865.1 Bacteroides sp.
CTAATATTCAATCATTTCAAAGAACTCTTTGCGTTTTTTAGTGGACGCTTATGATAGTGCTTATATAGGAGGTGAGAGTTATACATTCAGTTTCTTTAATCGTATCGACTATAAATTTAAACAACGTTATTTGGTTGGGGCATCATTTGTGCGTGAAGGATCGTCTAAGTTTGTGAAAGAAAATCGTTTTGGTAATTTTTATTCAGTTTCTGGTGGTTGGATTATTTCTGATGAGTCTTTCATGCGTAATGCCGATTTTATCTCATTGTTGAAGTTACGTGGTAGCTATGGTGAGACTGGTAATCAGAATATACCTTCGGAGGTTACGAAGAATTCTTATAGTATAAAGAGTAAGCAGTACTATAATAATATGCAGAATATGTTCCTTTGGAATATTGCTAATAAAGCAGCAAAATGGGAAAAAAATAAAAGTATTGACTTAGGACTTGACTATGCGCTATTCAATAATAAAATTAATGGTTCTATAGCGTATTATCGTCGTACAACAAGTGATATGCTGATGCGTGTCCAATTGCCTGCTTCTGCCGGTATAACCAATAGTGGGGGAAATGCTGAAAATAATTCTATGTGGGCCAATGTTGGTTCTATGTATAACCAAGGATTTGAGTTTGATATCAATGTCACTTTGGTCAAGAAAGACTTTGAATGGAGTATGAACTATAATTTAACGACAAATATGAATAAAGTGACAGCTCTTGATGCGAGTGTGGATGCAAAAGGAACTGGCATTATTAATACACGTCCAGGGGCAATAACGAAGAAAGATCTAGCATTAGGTACCTATTTTATGGCTGAATGGGCAGGAGTTGATCCGGAAAAAGGTATTGGTATGATTTATGAGATAGATCTTGATCGTTACAATAAGACCGGTGAGACAGTAAAAACAGGGAAGCTGATTCCTGCAACTCAATCAAATGTAAATAAACACCGTATTATTCAAGAAGGCAAAACTGCTCTTCCTAAAGTGTATATGGGATGGACAAATAACTTTAAATATAAAGCATTTGATTTGTCATTTATGTTCTATCTTTCTTTGGGTAGTTATACTTTTAATTACCATCGATATACAAAATCATTTGTAGGAGATGGACGCAATAATGTAACTGCTGATCTTTATGAGAAATCATGGAAGAAACCGGGAGATATTGCAGAGTATCCGGAACTTCGCTGGCAAGATAAATATAATTATGACGATAATGGAAATGAGAAACAAAATGTGACTTACATAAAACATGATGCCGGGCATACTAAATATCTCGAGAAAAGTGCTTATTTGCGTTTGCGCAATTTAACTTTAGGATATACACTTCCACAAAGATTCTGTTCAAAAATCAATATTGATGCTTTAAGAGTTTATGTTTCAGCAGTCAATCTTTTTACTATTACTTCATTTAATGGTTATGATCCTGAAGTAAGGGTAAAAGATCAAACAGGTGCAAATGCACAGGGAGCTATATTCTCCGGTAGTGAAATGCCTCAGACACGTATATTTTCCGCAGGTATTAACTTTAAATTTTAATTAAATATTTGATATTATGAAAGCGATAAAAAATATAGTAATAGCCTTATTCTGTATGGCAGTTTTTGCGTCCTGTGATATGGATAAGTTTTTCGAACTGGACCGTCCGGAATCTAATCCCTGGTTATCAGTTGCTGATTTAGAATATTCAGTTGCTGATCCGTATAATACTCTTTTTCAGAATCCGAACTGGCAAGCACCTATCGGTATTATTCCTTACTATCAGGAATTGGTAGCTGATTTGTCTACGGTGAATCCACAAGGAGCTTATGAACAGGAAGCGCTTTATTGGTATCCTCGTCAGATGTCTACTTTTGATGTAACAGGACAACAATTTGAGAAAACATTTTCAATATTATATCGTTCTGTAACAGGAGCTACTTCTCCATTGACTTATATTGAAGAGAAGGAGAAAAACGGGGAACCAGTTTTTACCAATATGACTGAAAACGATAAGAAGACATTGGCACGCCAGACAGGAGAACTTTATTTTATGAGGGGGTATACTTATTGGTTGATTAGTCGCGCTTTTGTTGCTCCTTATGATCCGGCAGGTGGAGATGGGAATAATCGTAAATTTATTCCTTTAATCAATAGGTTGGATTATTCACAGGAGTCAGCACGTAATCCTTATATGGGTACTGTGAAAGAGGTATATGATCAGATGTTATCTGATTTTACCAAGGCTAAAAATTTGATTCCTGAAGATTATTTTGTGCGTGGTCGTACCAACAAATTTGCTGCTGCTATGATGTTGATGCGTGTTAAATGGTTAATGGGAGATAAAGATGGAGCATTGGAAGAGGCTAATTATGTTATTACTAAAGCAGAAGCAGGAGTAGCTCCTTTTGATTTAACAGAAGAACCGATTGTTGCTTTCAACCGGAATGCGGAACAACAATATACGGTAGATCCTGTATCAAAAGAAGTTATGTTTGAGTGTGCATTTACTGAAAGTAATCAGGGGAATAATGTAGCTATTCCGTTGGCTCGCATGTGTAAAACAGGAATTTATAATTTCAAATCAAAAATATTTGATGCCAGTGATAAACTGTGGCTGGATGGAGCACGTGGTAGTCAAAATTGGCAACATGGTGGTTGGGCTTGTGCTTATTGGAATCCTCATCTGATTAAATATATTGGCTGGGCAATAACAGACGATCCTATGGATCTGACGAATTATGTGCCAAGCGCAGAAGCTTTGGCTGATAAAAGATTTACTCAATTGCATTATTTCCTGAAGAATTATACGGATGGAGGGGATAAAACTGTACATGAAATGGCATATAACCAGACAAAATGGAATGCTTTTTGGAATGATAAATATTATCGGGCTCCATATGGGAAGTATTCTCAGGTGCCGTTGATTCGTTTGGCAGAAGCATATTTGACACGTGCAACTTTAGTGCTTTCCAAAAATGCGTCCCAAGCGTTAGGAGATGTGAACAAGATTCGTCAACGTGCAGGATTAACTCTATTGAAAAATGTAACAGAAGAAGATATAGAAAAAGAAAGAATTAAAGAGTTTGGTTTTGAGAATGGTGATCGGCTGCTTTACTTGGTAGCTATGCAAAAGACTATTGACGGACAGAAAAGGAACCCAGGCGCTGTATATGAAAATCCAAATACGGATGGTGAACCGATTCCTGCAATGAATCCCCCCTACAGTAATATGTATGTGCCATTGCCTTCTGTCGAATATTTGTATTCTGGATCTTATCAGCAACCTTGATAAATAAGTTTTTAAAAAGAAATGCCGCTATCGTAAAACATAGTGGCATTTCTCTTTTTGACAATCCTGTTATTTTCTGTATTTCTTAATGTATTCAGAAGGAGACAAACCATATTCAGTTTTGAAACATTTTCCAAAATATGATATTTCATTAAAACCACACCGGTAAGAAACTTCGGTAACAGTATATTCTGTATTTTGAAGCATGTCAAGTGACGTTTTTAATCGTATGTCAAGAATAAGCTTGCTTGGAGACATACCTGTTACAGCTTTGATCTTTCGGTATACTTGTACGCGGCTCATACCAATTTCTTCACTGAACTGGTCGATAGAGTATGCTGGATTTTCTATGTTCTTGTTTATAATTTCCATAACTTTTTTCATAAACTTTTCTTCTATAGCACTATAAACAGAGTGTTCTTTTGTTTCTTGTGGTTCCCTGTTGACTGATACCATTTCTGTGCCATATCGTTCTGCAAGTTTTTTCCGATTGATTAGCAGGTTGGCAACACGTGCAACTAGTAATTCCGGATCGAATGGCTTCATGATATAATCATCAGCTAATGATTCATAGCCTTCACGTATTTGTGATGAGGTGACACGGGCTGTGAGTAATATTATTGGAATATGTGAAGTTACCATATTATTTTTAGATAATCGGGTAAATTCGATGCCATCCATATATGGAGTCATAATATCGCTAATGACCAAATCTGGTATTTGCTTTTGTTCTATTTCGTAACCTTCTTTGCAATTTATAGCAGTGTAGATA
>DXOJ01000080.1 GCA_019412865.1 Bacteroides sp.
CAATAAACCGGTCAGACCTAGTTTCTACACAGACAACTTCTTCTCTTTATTACCCGGAGAGTCACGTAAAGTGACTATTGATACAGCTGTATCTAAAGTATTGGATAATTCGTTGGTCATAAAAGGGTGGAATGTGGAAGAACAGAGATTCAAACTAAAATAAGTATGCTACTATAAAGTCAATTAAAAAAGTAGAATGATGAGAATAGTTTTCAAAATGGTATTTTTGATAGCATGTCTGCTGCCATCACTTAGGATGGCGGCAGGCTCTCCTGTCGAAACTGTATGTAAAGTTGCTGATAAAGTGCTTCAGGATGTACGTTTCTATTATAACCTGAAACTGGCGGGAGATAAAGATTATTGGGTGGTGCAGACTGTGGATTTTTCACGAAACTTCTGTCAGAAAGGTACGGCTTATGCATTGTCTACCATTGTAGTGGACAGCGATAAAACGGTAAAGTTGTCTCTTGTCAATTATGGGGCTTGTAAGATTATCCTGAATGGTAAGGAGGTTTGGAATCATCCTGGTATGTCTAAAGATGACTTTGTTTATATTGAACGTGATTTTATACTCAAAGGTGAAGTTGATTTACATCTGAATAAAGGTGTGAATAAGATACTCATCAAATCCCTTGCACCTCCATCCGGAAATTGGAAAGTGCATTTACGCCCGCATGGGTTCCATTTCACTCTTACCGGGCTAAAAGAGATAGAACAGTCATTGTCTGACGTGTCGAAATGGCTGATTATCGGGACTTTCCCTGATGCCGATTTTAATCAAGCGTCGATTGTTGAGAAGGAATTTGTTACAGGTAAGATGTATGACGGTTATGCGGGAGAAGCAGTTGCATGGACTATTCCCCGGTTGGACATCGTTGCTGCAAATGCCGAGATACATCAACCGTGGGGAGAGGGATATACAGCATTCAATTATCATGCGGCAGGTTTGGCTATGGCTATGGAAATGCTGGGTAAGTATACAGGGTTGGAACCTTATTCGGGATATTGTCGTACTTACTGCGATTTCTTTCTTGAAAAGCGCAAATATATGGCTTATCAAAAATATGTGGTCAATGCTTTTAATGCTTGGGATCATAAATTGGTCGAAGGGTATTTGCTGGATTATACTTCAGCTCCGTTACTTCCTTATGCAGAAGTTTTGCTGAATACTGAACCGGCAAAGAGAAAACTTGAATACATGGCTTTATTTAATGAAATGCAGGATTATCTGGACCATGTGCAAACTCGCACGCCGGAAGGTAATTTCAATCGTATTAATCCTGTGAAATATACTGTCTGGGTAGATGATATGTATATGGCACTTCCTTTTCTGGTGCAGTCGTCTCGTTTAGCGGATAACAAGGAGGAGAAGATGAAAAGACTGAATGAAGCGGCAGAAATGGTTTTTGCATTTAACAAATATGTCTATCATCCGGAAGTCAGATTATATCAGCATGCACAGTTCACAGGAGAACCGGCTAAACTTCCATTCTGGTCACGGGGAAACGGTTGGGCTTTGTGGGCGGTTACTAATATTCTTTCAGAGTTACCTAAGAATCATCCGTTATATAAGAAAATGCTGAAGCATTACCGGGATCATGTAGAAGGATTGATTGTATGGCAGGATAAAAGTGGCCTGTGGCATAATGTACTCGATGTCCCCGAATCATATCTTGAGACGTCCGGTACGGCAATATTTACGCTTTGCATGGCTCGCGGTATCATGAATGGTTGGCTGGATAGTAAGAAATACATCCCAATCGTTGAAAAAGGATGGGAGGGGATAGAAACGATGATAGATGAGCAATATCAGGTACACGGCATCACGGTAGGAACGAACGGAACTACGGATATTAATTACTATTTAGAGCGTCCGACAGCGTTAAATGACTGTCACGGGTTGTTTCCTGTCATTATAGCTGCAATAGAGGTTGACAAACTACGTTCAATGAGTAAATGAATAAGTAAGTAGTTATTCATAATTATTTCACATATGTCGAAATTGCATTATCTTTGT
>DXOJ01000800.1 GCA_019412865.1 Bacteroides sp.
CGGAAGCAGTTTATAGTTATTTGTAACAGAGAGTAAAGAATAGTATTAAGGCAAATTACTATTCTTCTTAAATTCATTGGGGGTTACTCCCGTAAACTTCTTAAATATCTTGCTGAAATAACTTGGAGTCTGGAATCCCAGTTGCCAGGCTATCTCGGCAAAGGTAAGTTCGGTTTCACTGATTTTTTGCTTGGCCACATCAATCTTTACTTTGTTTACGAATTCGGTAGTACTCATATTGAGCAACTTTTTTAATTTGTTATAGAGGTTGGTGCGACTGATGTTCATGTGCTCGGCCAAAGAGTCCACATCCAGATTTTCTCCCTGAAGGTTATTGAGAATATAAGCGGTAAGCTGTTGTATAAAGTCTTCGTCTTTGTTGCTGAGGTTTTCGTGCATGGTTACAGCTTTCATCTGTTCGTAGTGCCGATGGATACTGCTTTTACTTTTTATAAGGTTCTTGATACGCAGTTGCAATTCATCAAAGGTAAAGGGTTTTTCGATGTAGGCATCTGCCCCGGTTGACAATCCTTCCATTTTGCCCTCTCTGGATGATTGCGAAGTGATGAGAATCACCGGAATATGGGAATACTCGTGGGATGTCTTTATAAAACGGGTCAGTTCGTAGCCATCTACATAAGGCATCATAATATCGCTTATCACCATATCAACCATGTGATTCCTTAGTATTTCTATCGCTTCTCTACCGTTGTAGGCAGTTCTTACTTTGTACAGTACAGACAGTTTACTTTTCATTATTTTATTGATATCCGGGGTATCCTCTACTAGTAAGAGGGTGAGTTTTGCCTGAGAATCTGTCTTTGTGCTTTCGGCCATTTCCGAATTGGTGAGGGTATAAATAGTATCGGCCACCACATCGGGAGAGTTGGTTATTTCCAGTTTATCGGTAGCTACAATCATATCTCCGGTATCTTCAACAATGGGCAGAGATACTTTAAAGATAGTTCCTGCTTCCTGACTGCTTTCAACATCTATTTTACCAGATAATAACTGAACCAGTCCGTTTACCAAAGCTAGTCCGATGCCAGTGTTGGAGTATTTTTTATCAGTAGAATCAGTTTTATGGAAAGCTTGCATTACTTCCCAGTACTTTTCTGGGTGTATGTAAGAATTGCTATTGTGGCAGGCAATAATGATTTGTTTGTTCGGCTGATCTATACGGATACTTAAGTTTATCTCGCTTTTGTAACTTGAATGTTTAAAGGCGTTGCTCAGCAGGTTGCTGATAATCTTCTCAATCTTATCATGGTCAAATATGGTATGAAAAGATTCCGGTTCCGAGGCATATGTGAACAGAATTTCTTTTTGCCTGAATATGGGAATAAAGAGCTCAAATATGCTTTTTCCGTAAGCCATGATATCTCCTTTTACATATTTTATACTGGCATGGTCTGTTTCCACAGAGCGGAAATCCAGTAACTGATTGATGAGAAACTGAAGTCGCTGGATATTTCGTTTGATGATATTAATTTCTTCTTTTTCCAATTGTTTTTCTTTTCCTATGGATATATCTTCGAATATAGCCATGAGTATGGATAAGGGAGTTTTGAATTCATGGGTTATAAAAGTGAAAAAATTAAGTTTATGTTTATTCAGTTCTCGTAGGTTGTTCTTTTCTATACGTTCGATGTGAATGTCCATCTTATCACGCATGCGGTTGCGGTAGAAGCGTATAATCATTATTATCAGCAATGCTGCGAAGAGTGCGTAAACACCTATCATGACGTTGCTTAACAGAAAGTGCGGACGTATTTTCACTTCAACCTGTCTCTGGGCAAGAACCGTACCTTCTTTGTTTACCATCCTTACCTGGAAGGTATAACGACCAGGGAGGATATTAGTGTAGGTGGCCGATTGTGGCATCTGCTGGGCTGTGTTCCAGTCATCTTCCAATCCATTGAGACGATACTCGCATTTAAACTGCGACTGGTTATTCTCCTTATAATTTATAATAAGGAAGTTAAATGTAAAGGTATTCATGTTGTAGGGCAGAAGCATGGAGGCAGTGTTATTAATGTCTTTTTTTAGTACACTTTCCTCGCCGGGTTTAATGTGTTTGCCGAATATCTGGAAATCCGAAAAGGTTATCCTGATGTTGGGCATACCTTCGCCCTTTGAAAGATTCTCAGGACGAAAGCTGCATGCACCGTTTATGCTTCCGAAATAGATGATGCCGTTTGCATCTTTATAACCTGCACTCAGGTTAAACTGGTTGGATATCAAGTTATCGGATACGCGGTATTGAGTGAGACCTTCGGTTTCGGGATTAAAGGAATAGATACCGTTATCGGTGCTGAGCCATAGTTGACCGTAGGTATCTTCCTGTATGGAGTAAATATCCCGTTGAATGAGGTCGCTTTCCTTGCCATACACAATCATGCTGTCCGCCGGAGTATCGTATAACATAAGTCCGCCGTCGCTTGTGCCGAACCATACACGACCTTTAGAGTCGGCAAAGGTGCTGTAGATGTAATTACTTACCATCTGCGAGCATCCGGGGCGGCCCATACCGTAATAATTAACATTGCGTGTTTTCAGATTGTATGAGAAGATACCATGAAAATGACCTGCCATCCAAAGGTTATCTTCGTTATCGCGAATAATATCGTCTATGCGTACGCGCCATAATTTCTGAGGCTCGAAACGGGTAAACTCTCCGGTTTTAAAATGATATACGTCTACACCAAAGTTGGTACCAATAATCAAGGAATCGCTGTTGTGTACGTACAGGCTGTAAATAGAATTACTGCATATTCCGCGGGGATTACCGGTAGTATTTTTGAACGATTTTATTTGCTTCATGCCAGGATCAATCCGTTGCAACCCGTCTACAAAGTTCCCTACCCACATGTAACCGTCGGGGTCCTCGGCCAGAGCATGTACGTTGTTCCCGTTCAGTGCTGGGGTTGTGCCTGTATTGAGGTAGCGGTTGTTTCCATTGGCATCTATAATGGTAATTCCGGCATCTTCAGATGCAAACCACATAGCTCTGCGACTATCTTTTATGATATTGCTTACAGCTTTGCCTTTCAGTGATTGCTGTCCGTTATCGGGAATAAAATATTGAAAATTATTGTCTTTTATATTGGTGTAATCCACTCCTCCAAAGAAAGTTCCCACCCACATAATATCTTCCCGGCTGCGGAAGATGGTATAAACAGCATTATCACTTATGGATGTTTGCACGTTGGATTGAGAACCACGGTAATGAGTGCAGGTATTTGCAGCATAGTTGTAGATGAAAAGTCCGTTTTCGGTACCAATCCACAGGTTACCGCGCAAGTCTTCACGTATGGAACGTACATAACACATCTCCTTGCGGCCCTGATTAGTGAAGATTACGGGTATTAGGCTATCCTGGCTTGTGTCAAGGCGGAAGATACCCTCTTCGGCTGTTCCTACCCAGATGGTTCCTTGGGAGTCTTTATAGATGGCAGTAAACTCAACGGGAAAGGCGGGCGATATGTCTTTGCCGTGTATCCGTTTCAGAATCTGTCCGTTGGTATTGAGACAATAAACAGTTATGGCTTGTGATATCCAGATATTGCCGTTAATATCTAAAGTCATCTTTCCATAAAAGATATCGGCCAGACGTATCAGGTCGCTATTTGTTTTGTTATAAGAGTAAAGCCCCGCATTAGTTGAAAGATATATCTCCGGTCCACTAACAAGTATATCCATTATATCTTTTATGGCATGATCGGGAGGTAGAATGGATTTAAATTCTTCTTTTTCCATATCATAAAGGCAAAGTCCTTTATTGGTACCCAGCAACAAAGAGTCTTTGCCAATGGATACTATCTTCTCAATACAGTTGGAGGGCAGTCCGTTATCGGTGCTGTAAAATTGCTGTATGCCGTATCCGTCATACCGGTTAAGTCCTTTGAGGGTAGCGATCCATATATAGCCGTTGCTGTCTTGTGATATATCGCGTACGGCAGAGTAAGTTAATCCGTGTTTAATGCCCAGATGATTGAAGATTAACTCTCGTGGTGCAGCCTGCAGCAGAACAAGTATCAGGAAAATAAAAGTAAAAAGTAGTTTTCGCATCTGTATCAGTTTTTCTATTGCAAATATGAAAATTATATTTCGTTAAGCCTGTAACTTATCATCAGAAGTTACCAATTATATTCATTTTTCCAGGTAATTACGAGCATTTATGACCATAATTAAGCCAGTTCAACACTGCTGGGCATTTAGTCCCAGCAGTGAAGCAATGCTTTCAAGCACACTGGTGCCCAAAGTGAAATAAACTTTAGTATTGAAGTGGATAAAAACACGGAAAGACTCATTCTTTCATGTCAAAACACAAGTTCTTATATCCATCCAGAACAACATGAAGCTGTTCTGCAACCGTCCCATAAAACAGCTTCAAAAGATACAAAATATTCTAATACCGGGATCGGATTGGCACTGGTAAAAGGATTAGTACAATTATTATCGGGTACTATCGACATAGAAAGCAAACAAGAAACCGGAACTACTTTTATTATTCAATTACCATTAGTAAAAGATACAAAAGACATGAATGTGCCGGACAAAATGCCAAATGGAACACATACAGGAATCTGATTTAAATGTCAACCACTTAGTAGAACACATGCAAATCAGTAGAACACACCTATACAATAAGCTCAAGAAACTGCTCAATTTAAGTATCACAGAGTTTATCAACAAAATAAAAATCGATGTTGCCAAGCTCAAAATTATTGAGACAAATCTTTCTTTTGCGGAAATCTCATGGCAACTGGGATTCAATAACCCAAGCTATTTCAGCAAAACATTCAAACGCTTTACAGGAATGACGCCAAACGAGTTCAAGAATAACCGAAAAAGAAACACACCTATTGAATAGTTATCGGTCAGTCATAATATAATTAACGAAACGTAAGCCACTAAACTATCCCCATAAAAAAGGAGATTGAGCCTATGTAAATATTGCAAAACACGCAAACACTTATCAGACAAAGATTTACTTCAATATTAATTATTTTATTAACGCACTTCTTCAAAATCGCTTGCACAGCAAATTCCGATACCATATCTTTGCAACGTGATCACAAAATAATAACTAGATTTACTAACGATTAAAACTATTAAGAATTATGGCACTGAAATATGTAGTCAAGAAAACAACCTTTGGCTTTGATAAGGAAAAAGCCGAAAAATATGTAGCTAGACCATTCAACGTGGTTACTGTTGATTTTAAAATGCTATGCGATCAGGTAACAAAAGTAGGGTTTGTTCCACGCGGTACTGTAAAATCAGTACTCGACGGATTGATAGATTCGTTGATAACCTATATGGAAATCGGGGCTTCAGTAAGCCTTGGAGAATTCGGAACATTTCGTCCATCTTTCGGGTGTAAAAGTCAGGATGATGAAAAAGAAGTGACTACGGACACCCTGAAGAACCGTAAAATAATTTTCACTCCAGGAAGTATGTTTAAAGGTATGATAAAGTCAGTAAGTATCCAGAAATTGGATTTGGATAGTTCTAAAAGCAACAGTTCCGGCACGCCTGACAATGGAAATGGAGGCAACGGAGAAGGTGGAAATGAAGGCGGTGGTGAAGCACCGGATCCGGCAGCATAAGAAACGGTATTAATATGTAAAAAATCGGGCTTGACATTGTTCAAGCCCGATTTTTTCTATTATCTAAAATACTACTTTCTATCAGTTAACACCTTTATCGAATCTCGTTTTATAATATTAGGTTTCAAAAGAATCTCCGAATGTAATTCTGTTTCTTCCAAAATCTTCTGCATCAACATTTTTACAGCAATAATGCCAATATTCTCCAGTGATTGTGCAATACGAGTTATAGGAGGATTTAGATAGTCCAGATATAAGTTATCATCAAACGAAATGATAGACATATCTTGAGGAATTCTCACTTTATGCTCATTTAATGCTTTGACGGCTCCCAAAAGAATTGTACTACTTAACGCAAATATAGCAGTAGGTTTTGTAGTAGAGTTCAGAGCCAACTTAGTCTCAATATAACCATTCTGAATCGAGAACTCATTTCCTCTTATCATTGCGTTATCCTGATAACCAGCTTCGCGAAGCGCATCAAGATACCCGCGCACACGTTCCTTAGTCGTTATAGAAATATCCGGCCCCTGAATACAGAGAATCTTACTATGCCCCGATTCTAATAATAATTTCGTTGCCTGATAAGCTCCTACATAATTATCAGTAGCTACGTATGGCAAATTATGCTTCTCAAAATAGCGGTCAATTAGCACAATCGGAGTTTTAGTACTAATCTCCTCGAGTTTAGAAGGGTTTTCACCAGTCGGAACCAAAATAATTCCGTCTATCTTACGTGACAGAAGCGAATCGATAGCTTTATTTTCCTGAATAGGATCTTCCAGAGTATCGATAAGCATGACAGTATAATTATAACGTTGTGCTTCACGGATGACAACACTTGCTATATTGGCAAAAAAAGGATTATCTATGTGTGGTACAAGAAGGCCTATAGTATATGTCGTGTTGTTGCGCAAACTTTGCGCAACTATATCAGGCTGATAGTCCAATTCTTTAACGGACTGCAAAATAACCTCCTTAGCAGACTGGCTTATTCTATATTTCTCCGATTTCCCATTTAAGACCCTAGAAATCGTAGAGATAGAGTACCCAGTTTTCTTTGATACATCAATCAGAGTTTTCTTCATTACTGGTCGTTTTTTGCAAAAATAACATTTTATTTGAGAAAAAAGCAAGAAAAATATTTTGTTTTGAAAAAAATTTCTATATTTGCACAAACGATTGCGCATCGTTTACGATTCAATTC
>DXOJ01000801.1 GCA_019412865.1 Bacteroides sp.
AAAATATTTATCAAAACTTTTACAGGATAATGATTTTTAATGCGTCTGCCCTGTTAAAAGGAATATTGATACAGATAGCCATGATAGCTGCCACGGACAATGCTTTGGTCGTTGTTATCCCTACCAGAAAAGACCGGAAAGCTAAAAAAGGAAATGAGAATAACAAACCGAAGCTACGCCAATCCAGATAATGAATCACCGCCCGGAAAATCTCATCCGAAGTTATCAACCGGCGCAGGATCAAGGAAGAAGCCAAATGGAGCAATAGGCAAAGAATGACTGCCATACCCGACAGGAAATATAATCCCTGAAAAAATGTACGTCCTGTCTCTTTATAATGTTGTTCCCCATTTCTCCGGGCAATCATTACCTGCAGCCCGATGCTGAATCCGAAGCCCAACATATAAACAGCCAAATAATAGATTCCGGCAAGCGCGGAAGCTCCCAGTTCGACTTCTCCCACATGCCCCAGGAAAATAGCGTCGGTAATATTGATTAATTGTTCCATTAGAATGCTCATCATCACAGGAAAGTTGATGAGCCATATTTGCTTATATGTATAATTCATTGCTCAACTTAAAAATAATACGATACGGTATACCACATCATAGCAGCACACAGTTCCGTAAATTTATAAAAATGGATATAAAACTCTTTGGCAGGCGAGTAGTTGCCTGTCGGATAGCTGAATAGCCCTGTTAGAAATGATGCTATTCGTTGAGCTTAGCTAGATACAGAGTTTCATAAATGGACGAATATTACTGGTTTATCAATCAATTACGCAACAAAGATAAGAAATCTTATTTTCATATCCCAATGTGGTATGGTATTAGCAGATTACTTATAGTAAAGAAATGTATTAAAAACATTGATTGCAACATTAACAGATTGATTTATACAGATATACCATATTCTAAAGCTAAGGAATGATTCTTAAATATCTTTCTCTTTTGAAAAAAGGCATATCATTTTGAAAAGAGTAGTAACCAATAAATAACCAGATAACAATGAAAGTTTGTAAATTCGAGAAAATTAAAGATGAGGATGAAATGAAGCAAGTAATCAATTGTATTCAGAAAGAACATCCTTATGTAGCTGTAGTCCCTATATTGGCACAATTACAGGAGTGGTTACAGGCTATTTCCAGCAGTTGGTTTCACGAAGAAGATGAAGCTTCTCATGCCACAGTCAATGCCATCGAAGCATATTGCTGTACCCTTGCCAATCATCTCATTACAGATTCGCACTTAAATCAGGAAATTAAGAACCGGATTCTGGAGTGCATAAAGAAAATACATATACTTGTAGAAGACAAAGCAGATTTGCTGATTGATAAAATGATAAAAGCGGAAATATACGGATTATCCAGCGATTTATTCACTTATTGCTTACGTCAACAGGGTCTTCGTGCCCAAACATTAGATACCGGCAAACTTATACAGATCAACCTGGAAAGAAAGCCGGACATCCCATATATTCAGGAATCTATCCAACAATACATTGACGAGAACCGGAATGTAGATATTTTTATCGCCCCACTTTCCATTTGCAGGAATGTGTATGGTGAAATAGACTTCATGAGCGAACAACGCAATGATTACTATGCAACAGTGCTTGCCACCCTATTCAAAGCGGACGAAATACTGTTATCCACCCCTATCAACCATATCTACGCAAACCGGAATTGTCTGCGAGAACAACATTCACTAACTTACATAGAAGCCGAACAACTGATTAACAGCGGAGTACACCTGCTCTACGCAGATTGTATCACCCTTGCGGCACGCTCTAATATAGTTATCCGCCTAACCGATACACACGATCTGTCAACAGAACGCCTCTATATATCTTCCCATGACACAGGCAACAGTGTCAAGGCCATTCTCTCACAGGATTCGGCTACCTTTGTACGTTTTACCTCATTGAATGTATTGCCCGGATATTTGTTTATGGGTAAGATATTGGAAGTTATCAACAAATATCAAATCAATGTCATCTCAATGGCCTCATCCAATGTATCCATCTCGATGATGCTGACAGCCAGCCGGGACACCCTGCGAATCATTGAAAGGGAACTACACAAATATGCCGAAATGGTTATGGACGAAAATATGTCTGTAATACATATCATCGGCTCCCTTCATTGGGAACGCACACAAGTAGAAAGTCATATTATGGATACTATCAAAGATATCCCCGTATCTCTCATTTCTTATGGAGGAAGCGATCATTGTTTCACACTATCTGTACATACCACAGATAAAAACAGACTGATTAGTTCGCTATCCAGACAATTTTTCGAGAGTCAGTGCGCAGCCTGATTCAAAGCCGGATAAAAAGAGACATCTGAAAGCCAAATAAAAAAATAAAGAGATGAAAATAGCTATTATAGGAGCCGGACACATAGGGAGTGCAATCGTCACTTGTCTGGCGCAAGGACATCTTTACAATGAGAAAGACATTATTGTCTCCAATCCAAACATTGATAAACTGGAGAGACTGCAAGAACATTTCCCTGCAATACACATAACGACCGATAACCAACAAGCCATATCGGAAGCCGAAGTAATCGTCCTCGCCATCAATCCCTGGAAAGTAGATGAAGTATTGTCCCCTCTACGTTTCTCGCGTACACAAATCCTCGTATCTCTTGTGTCCGGAGTATGTATCTCCCACCTGGCTCATTTGACAGAAGCCGAGATGCCTATCTTTCGGGCAGTTCCCAATATGGCCATTACAGAACGTTCCAGCCTCACTTTGATAGCTTCCCGCGGAACCGATAAAGAATATCAGCAATTAATAAAACAGATATTTGAAGAAGGAGGAAAATGCCTGTTCCTGCAAGAGAAACAACTAGATACCACTTCCGCATTAACCTCCAGCGGAATAGCTTTCGCCTTAAAATATATGCAAGCGGTTATGCGGGCAGGGATTGAGCTAGGAATTCCCGGCAAGGATGCCATGCAAATGGCAGCGTATAGCATGGAAGGAGCGACAGAACTGATTCTGAATCATAACACTCATCCATTGCTGGAAATAGAGAAAGTAACCACTCCGGGCGGAACCACTATAAAAGGATTGAACGAACTGGAGCACAAAGGCTTCACTTCTTCTATTATTCAAGCCATCAAAAGCAGTGCCACAACTTTGATTGACAAAGAGGAAGAAGATGCAAAAAATTTCCGATAGTCCTTATGGTATGGTTTCTCAAGTCCTTTTTGCCTATTTTGAAATGCTATATATCCCAAAGCCAGCATAAAAGGACTTAAGAAAATGTATGCTTAGATTTTATATTCCTCTATCTTCCGGTACAGGGTGGTAAGTCCGATTTTCAACAAACGGGCAGCTTCCGTTTTATTCCCCTTTGTATATTCCAAAACACGTGCAATATGTCTGCGTTCCATTGCGGCCAACTCAAAACTGCCTACACTATCATCCGAACATTCATAATGAGTGTTTTGGATTTCCAAAGGAAGATCACAAATATCCAGTCGCCCCCCTTCACACACAATCAGGCTACGCTCAATCACATTTCTCAATTCACGGATGTTCCCTTTCCACGGCTGTTGTTCCAGCGCTTCCAGAAAAGCGGGAGTCATCTCATTGATGGCATACGAAAGTTTTTCGGAGAAACTTTTGGCAAAAGCAGTTGCAAGAATTCTGATATCACCGGTACGTTCACGAAGCGAAGGAAGATGCACCTGAAAAACCGAAAGACGATAAAACAAGTCTTCACGGAAATGTCCTGCTTTGATCTCCTCCTGCAGGTTGCGGTTGGTAGCAGCAATGATACGCACATTGACTCTTGTCGGCTTGGTATCACCGATCTTTATATATTCTCCTGTTTCAAGGATACGCAGTAACTTTGCCTGCAATTCGAAAGCCATCTCTCCGATTTCATCCAGAAAGATCGTTCCGTTATTAGCTTCTTCAAAAAGTCCTTTCTTATCCTTCAGCGCACCGGTAAACGAGCCAGCCTTATGCCCGAACATCTCGCTTTCGAGCAGTTCTTTACTGAAAGACGAACAGTTGACCGCCACAAAATTCTGTTTGCTCCGTTTACTACTATAATGTATAGCTTGCGCAAAGACTTCCTTTCCTGTTCCTGTTTCCCCCGTCAGTAATACGGGAACATCTGTCACAGACACTTTCTGCGCCAGAGATACAGCCTCTTTCAACACCTTTGACTCACCCAGAATAGAATCGAACGAGTACATCTGCCCGACTTTCTTTTCCAGTTTTTCCAAACGGACATTCATCTTTGCTTTCTCCACGGCACGGCTGATTAAAGGAATAATCTTGTTATTATCATCTCCTTTCGTTATATAATCAAATGCACCGTTTTTAATAGCCTGCACCCCGTCGGGAATATTGCCGTGAGCAGTAAGAAGAATCACCTCTACATTGGGAGCTATTTTCTTGATGTTCAACACCAGATCTACTCCGTTTCCATCAGGAAGAAAAACATCGCATAAAGCTACGTCGGGCGATTGAATTTCCAGTTGTTTGAGGGCAGCTTTGCAATCACCTGCCTGACACACTTCATAGCCCTCAAGTTCCAGCATACGAGCTAAAAGGCTGCGGATCTGGACTTCATCGTCAATAATAAGAATTTTACTCATACAATTTATCTACATTAAATAGAAGAATGAAAAACAGGGTGCGCAAATATAGTTTTTTTATCTGAATCCATGAACATTTCTTCGATACAGTTTGTTATTTCCGCAGGAAACTATTTACGCTATAAACAGATGAAAATAATTATTATTGGGGGAGTTGCAGGAGGAGCCACCACTGCTGCCCGAATCAGACGAGTAGATGAAACAGCTGAAATTGTCCTTTTAGAAAAAGGAAAGTACATATCATATGCCAATTGTGGCCTACCCTATTATATAGGAGGAGTGATAGAGGAACGGGATAAATTGTTCGTGCAAACACCCGAAGCCTTTTCTACACGCTTCCGCGTAGATGTACGCACAGAAAATGAAGTGATTTTCATTGACCGGAAAAGAAAGACAGTGACTGTCCGCCAAAGCAGTGAAGATACTTATGAAGAGAGCTATGATAAGTTAGTCATATCTACCGGAGCCTCTCCGGTACGCCCCCCTCTTCCCGGAATCGACCTAAGTGGAATCTTCACACTAAGGAATGTCACCGACACAGATCGGATCAAAGAATATATCAAGAACCACGCCCCACGAAAAGCTGTTGTCGTAGGAGCCGGTTTTATCGGCCTTGAAATGGCGGAAAACTTACAGGCACAGGGAGCGAAAGTATCGATTGTGGAAATGGGCAATCAAGTGATGGCCCCTATCGACTTTTCGATGGCATCACTTGTTCACCAACATCTGATGGATAAAGGAGTAAACCTCTACTTGGAACAAGCTGTCGCCTCTTTTAGCCGAGATGGAAGAGGATTGAAAGTTACTTTCAAGAATGACCAGTCAATCTCTGCCGACATCGTTATTCTATCTATCGGCGTCCGCCCGGAAACTAATCTGGCACGGGCTGCCGAACTGACTATCGGCCCTGCAGGAGGTATCGCCGTAAACGATTACCTGCAAACCTCTGACGAGTCTATTTATGCTATCGGTGACGCGATCGAGTTCCGCCACCCGATCACCGGCAAACCCTGGCTCAACTATCTCGCCGGACCTGCCAACCGTCAGGGACGTATCGTTGCGGACAATGTCCTCGGAGCAAAGATTCCTTACGAAGGCTCTATCGGTACTTCAATCGCAAAGGTTTTCGACATGACCGTTGCTTCAACCGGCTTACCCGGCAAGCGTCTGCGTCAGGAAGAGATAGACTATATGTCGTCTACCATTCATCCCGCTTCCCATGCCGGCTACTATCCGGATGCCATGCCGATGAGCATTAAAATCACTTTCGATAAAAAGACAGGAAGATTGTATGGCGGACAAATCGTCGGTTACGATGGGGTGGACAAACGGATTGACGAACTCGCACTTGTCATCAAGCACGAAGGAACAATCTACGATTTGATGAAAGTTGAACAAGCGTATGCTCCTCCGTTCTCTTCGGCCAAAGATCCGGTAGCACTGGCAGGATATGTAGCTGAAGACATAATCACAGGTAGAACCAATCCTGTATACTGGAGAGAACTGCGGGACATTGAAATGGAAAATAAATTCCTGCTGGATGTCCGCACCCCGGATGAATTTTCATTGGGTAGCTTACCGGGTGCCGTGAATATTCCGTTGGATGAACTTCGCGACCGGTTGGCAGAATTGCCGAAAGATAAAATGATTTATACATTCTGTGCGGTGGGGCTACGGGGCTATCTTGCTTACCGTATACTGACACAACACGGATTTGACAAGGTACGTAATCTCTCGGGAGGGTTAAAGACTTATCGGGCTGCCACTGCTCCCATCATCATACGGGAAGAAAATGGAAATGAAACAGACGAATCACCCATACAGCAGGAAACTTCTTCCCAAGCCAGTCAGCCCAACGTTTCTACAGCTCCCGTCACTACTGCTGCAACTGATGTTTCCGCTACCCCCGCCAAAACAGTCCGGGTGGATGCCTGCGGGTTACAATGTCCCGGTCCGATTCTGAAAATGAAGAAAACAATGGATACACTGGTTTCAGGCGAACGGGTGGAAATCACCTCTACCGATCCCGGTTTTCCGCGCGACGCCGCCGCATGGTGCAGTTCGACGGGTAATCAACTGATTTCGAAAGATACCTCCGGAGGAAAATCTATCGTTGTAATAGAAAAAGGAGAACCAAAATCGTGCAATATTGTTACTTCATGTGAGGGCAAAGGAAAAACCTTCATCATGTTTAGTGATGATTTGGATAAAGCCTTGGCTACTTTTGTACTGGCAAACGGCGCAGCAGCTACGGGACAAAAAGTCACCATCTTCTTCACTTTCTGGGGACTGAACGTTATCAAGAAGTTGCACAAACCGGAAACCGAAAAGGATATTTTCGGAAAAATGTTTGGTATAATGCTGCCTTCCAGCTCCAAGAAACTGAAACTTTCTAAGATGAGCATGGGCGGAATAGGCGGAAAAATGATGCGGTATATCATGAACAAAAAAGGGATTGATTCACTGGAATCCCTGCGCCAGCAAGCGCTGGAAAACGGTGTGGAATTTATTGCTTGCCAGATGTCAATGGACGTGATGGGAGTCAAACAAGAAGAACTCCTGGACGAGGTGACCATTGGCGGTGTAGCAACGTATATGGAACGGGCGGATAACGCAAACGTTAATCTATTTATTTAAAAAATGAACAAATGAAATATTTAAATAGTGTATGAAAACAATATGTGCAATGCGTGATGTATTCAAAGCAATGGGAAACTTTGAAACAGCATTTGAAAAAATGTACCAGATAACGCTAAATGAAGCAATGATATTGTGTGCCCTCAAAGAGGCATCGGAGAAAGTGACGGCTACCAACCTGTCCAAGCAAACCGAGCTAAGCCCCTCACACACATCTAAAATGCTGCGAATACTGGAGGAAAAAGGACTGATCGTCCGGTCGCTCGGAAGCGAAGACCGGAGACAGATGTACTTCCACCTGACCCATACGGGCAAGCAGCGAGTAAATGAACTGGAACTTGATAAGGTAGAGATACCCGATCTACTTAAACCCCTGTTTAAATAAACGGATTTTCAAACAATTATCTGTAAATAATGAACGGTGAGCAAACTCCCTGATAATGGGGCAGAGTGCTCACCGTTTTTCTTTAAACAGGGCAAAAGATATATGTTAATTTTCCGGCAAAAGAAATTTCCATCTGAACCTTTTTCCACCTTTCTTGTAGTTTCTATCAAAAGCCCAAGGTACCTGGGCGCGATTTTTATATAACCTAAACATTATAAAAGATATGAAGAAATTAATTCCTATTTTATTGGCGGTCTTTGCACTCGCTTCATGTGAAAAAGACCCGGACATGGGTAAACTGGATGACAATTATCTGGTATACACTAACTATGACAAGAAAGCCGATTTCAAAGTTCCTACATTCTATCTGGCACCCCAGATTCTGGTGATTAGTGACAGTAAAGAACCGGAATATCTCGAAGGTGAAGGCGCAGAACAAATTTTGGCTGCTTATACAGACAATATGATAGCCAGAGGCTACGAAGCAGCAGCAGACCAAGAAAGTGCAGATCTTGGTATCCAAGTGAGCTACATCGCAAGTACTTATTATTTCACCAGCTACACACAACCTGAATGGTGGTGGGGTTATCCCGGATACTGGGGACCTGGCTACTGGGGTGGCAACTGGGGTGGTGGATGGTACTACCCGTACGCTGTAACTTATAGTTATAGCACCAACTCCTTCCTGACAGAAATGGTGAACTTGAAAGCCGAACAGGGAGACAGTAAAAAACTGCCTGTTGTATGGACAAGTTATCTGACCGGATTTGAAACTGGTTCCAAAGCTATCAACCGTACTCTTGCAGTAGAAGCTGTCAACCAATCATTTACACAGTCACCTTATCTTACTAACAATAATCAACTACAACTGTTATGAAAACAAGAAAAAATATATACTTGAAGGTAGTAGCCTTGGCGGCTATTGCCATCGCCTTCGCCATGCCGGCTAAGGCACAGCTATCAGACAATGGATATGCAAATATCGACTGGCAGTTCAATGCTCCGCTAAGTAATCACTTTGCAGATAAAGCAAGCGGTTGGGGTATGAACTTTGAAGGTGGTTATTTCGTGACTCCTAACATTGGCTTGGGACTTTTCCTGAACTATCACAGCAACCACGAATATGTAGGTCGCGAAACCTTCCAGATGGGTGCCGGTGAAGTGACTACCGATCAGCAACATACCATTTTCCAATTGCCTTTCGGTGCTGCTGCACGTTACCAGTGGAATCGTGGTGGATCTTTCCAACCTTATGTCAGTGCTAAATTAGGTGCTGAATATGCTAAAATCCGCTCTAATTTCAGCATGTTGGAAGCAAGAGAAAACAGTTGGGGATTCTATGCTTCTCCTGAAGTAGGTATCAATGTATTCCCATGGGTTTACGGACCGGGCTTGCACTTTGCTTTGTACTACAGCTATGGTACCAACAAAGCTGACGTACTGCATTACAGTGTAGATGGATTGAGTAACTTCGGTTTCCGCCTGGGTGTATCGTTCTAAAAAGAACTGCAACTATCAGAATATTACGTTAATAATAAAAAAAGGTAAAAGGTAGCTTTTAATATAGATACCTTTTACCTTTCTTTTTTTATTTTTTCTTCATTGCATCATAAATAGC
>DXOJ01000802.1 GCA_019412865.1 Bacteroides sp.
GGCTGCAAAAGTAAGCGAAAAGAATGATTTAAAGAAGAATTAACATAATAGAATCACTGAAAAAGGGTTTATTTCTAATAAATTTGTACTTTTGAACAATTGATAAATGGACCGGTGCCCGAAAGCAGCAATGTTTTCAATCTACCCGTCACTCATAAACGCTCAAAACGATGAAAGGAAAATATATTCTATTTTTAATTTGCAGCCTCTTCCTTTGCGAAGTCTCTGCACAAACGTTGGAACAGGCACGCACCTTATTTACCAAAGGTGAGTACGAACAAGCCAAACCAGTTTTTAAGAAGTATACTAAATCACAACCGTCGAACGGGAATTATAATTATTGGTATGGCGTATGTTGCCTGAAAACCGGAGAGGCAGAAGAGGCGGTG
Source organism: Bacteroides sp. (assembly GCA_019412865.1). Lineage (GTDB taxonomy): Bacteria > Bacteroidota > Bacteroidia > Bacteroidales > Bacteroidaceae > Bacteroides. Next base: position 390 of record DXOJ01000802.1, read on the forward strand.
AAACCTCTTGAAATAGCGGTAAAGAAACGTATCACCGGTGGACAACTCTATTTGGGACAAGCATATAATGAGACGTACCGCTTCGAAGATGCCGTGAACTGCTTTGAAGAATACATCGCAGACTTAAGTAAACGCAAGAAACCGACGGAAGAAGCGGAGAAACTTCTGGAGAAAAGCAAATCTGACCTTCGTATGTTGAAGGGGGTTGAGGAAGTATGTATCATCGACAGTTTCGTTGTGGACAAAGCAACTTTCCTGAACGCTTACAAGATCAGCGAAGAATCGGGCAAACTGTTTACTTTCAATGAATTCTTCAAGACAGAAGGAGATCATCCGGGAACTGTTTATGAAACAGAAATCGGAAATAAAATTTATTATAGCGAAAAGGGCGAGAAAGGTAATCTTGATATCTTTTCAAAGAACAAGTTGTTGAATGAATGGAGTGACGGACGTCCGTTACCGGGTAGTATCAATGCTTCCGGGAATGCGAATTATCCGTTTGTTCTATCGGATGGAGTCACCGTTTATTACGCCAGCGATGGCGAGGGATTGGGTGGCTATGATATTTTTGTCACTCGCTACAACACGAATACCGACACTTATCTTGTTCCGGAAAATGTGGGTATGCCGTTCAACTCGCCGTACAACGATTATATGTACGTCATCGATGAATACAACAACCTCGGATGGTTTGCTTCCGACCGTTTCCAACCGGAAGGAAAGGTATGTATTTATGTATTCATCCCTAACACTTCCAAACAGACTTATAATTATGAAGCAATGGAGCAGCAAGAGATCATTCGTCTGGCACAGATTCATTCGCTGAAAGAAACCTGGACGGATAAACAAGCGGTTACCGAAGCACTGCAACGATTGAAAGCTGCTATCAGTCATAAGCCCAAAGAACGCCGTGCCATGGACTTTGAGTTTGTCATTGACGACCATACGACTTACTATCTGATGAGCGACTTTAAATCCGCAAAAGCCAAGACACTTTTCCAACGCTATCAGCAGATGGAAAAAGACTATTATCAACAAGAAGAAAAGCTGAACGGCCTTCGTCAACAATATGCCGGTGCCAACCAACAGGGAAAAACCAAAATGGCTCCTGCCATTCTCGACCTCGAAAAGCGGATACTGCAAATGTCCGAAGAACTCGATGCTCTCGAAGTGAATGTACGTAATGCAGAAAAAACAAAATAAATAATAACTCTGAACTATGGATATACTCATTATCGCCGTTCTCATTATTGCCGCAGTCATACTGTTTCTGGTAGAACTGTTCGTCATCCCGGGCATTAGTCTGGCCGGAATTTCTGCATTGGTTTGCATCCTGTATGCCAACTACTATGCATTCACCAATTTAGGTATGGCAGGAGGATTTGTCACTCTTGGCATATCAGCGGTTGCCTGTATCGGATCACTGATTTGGTTTATGCGGTCGAAGATGCTGGACAAACTGGCGTTGAAAAAGGATATTGATTCAAAAGTAGACCGTAGCGCAGAAGATAGCGTCAAAGTGGGTGATACAGGAATCAGTACTACCCGCCTGGCACAAATCGGATCTGCCGAGATTAACGGAAAAATTGTAGAGGTAAAGTCAATAGACGGATTCCTCAATGAGAAGACTCCGATAATCGTAAGCCGGATCACCGACGGTACAATCATGGTTGAGAAACACAAAGAATAATATTCACTTAATAAAAACATCAATGGAATCATCTTTCTACTTGCCTATCTTTCTGATAGCCGGAGGTATTATCTTCTTGATAATATTTTTCCATTACGTGCCGTTCTTCCTTTGGTTGTCGGCTAAAGTTTCGGGAGTTAACATCTCGCTGATACAACTATTCTTAATGCGTATACGTAACGTTCCGCCGTATATCATCGTTCCGGGAATGATCGAAGCCCACAAAGCCGGTCTGAAAAATATCACCCGCGACGAACTGGAAGCCCATTATCTGGCTGGCGGACACGTAGAAAAGGTAGTTCACGCCTTAGTATCGGCATCGAAAGCCAACATCGAATTGCCTTTCCAGATGGCTACTGCTATCGACCTGGCAGGACGTGACGTATTCGAAGCTGTACAGATGTCTGTAAACCCGAAAGTGATTGATACTCCTCCTGTAACGGCTGTTGCGAAAGACGGTATCCAGTTGATAGCTAAGGCTCGTGTTACAGTACGTGCCAATATCCGCCAGCTGGTCGGTGGTGCAGGTGAAGATACGATCCTTGCCCGTGTAGGTGAAGGTATCGTTTCGTCTATCGGTTCTTCTGAAAACCATAAATCGGTATTGGAGAATCCGGATTCTATCTCTAAACTTGTACTTCGTAAAGGTCTGGACGCAGGAACTGCTTTCGAGATTCTGTCTATTGATATTGCGGACATCGACATAGGTAAGAACATCGGTGCGGCTCTGCAAATCGATCAGGCTAATGCAGATAAGAATATTGCACAGGCAAAAGCTGAAGAGCGCCGTGCTATGGCAGTAGCTTCCGAACAGGAAATGAAAGCAAAAGCACAGGAAGCTCGTGCCAAAGTGATCGAAGCAGAAGCTGAAGTTCCTAAAGCAATGGCTGAAGCTTTCCGCAGTGGAAACTTAGGCATCATGGATTATTATCGCATGAAGAATATCGAAGCTGATACTTCCATGCGTGAGAATATCGCCAAGCCGACAACAGGCAATGCTGGCAATCAGCCATTGAGCAAATAATCGTTCACAAACGCTGGAATCCGATTTCATTTCAGTCGCAAGACGTTCTCTCCTTTTCTATGGAAAAAGAAAGAGACTTCTTCTGAACTTAAATCCGGTTCCGGCGTTTCTATTTATAGATACAATCCTATTATAAAACTAAAACCTTTCAATGACATGAAAAAGTACTTTCCATCCTCTGAATTGATAATCAATGAAGACGGTTCAGTATTCCATCTTCACGTAAAACCCGAATGGTTGGCAGATAAAGTAATCCTGGTAGGTGACCCCGGACGTGTAGCACTCGTAGCTTCTCATTTCGAAAACAAAGAATGTGAAGTGGAAAGCCGCGAATTCAAAACCATCACGGGTACTTACAAAGGTAAACGGATTACGGTAGTCTCTACAGGAATCGGTTGCGATAACATCGACATCGTAATGAATGAATTAGATGCACTCGCCAATATCGACTTTGTCACCCGTGAAGAAAAGGATCAGTTCCGCCAACTGGAATTAGTGCGTATCGGCACATGTGGCGGCCTACAACCCAATACGCCTGTCGGAACTTTTGTATGTTCGCAAAAGTCCATCGGTTTCGACGGGTTACTGAATTTCTATGCCGGACGTAATGCCGTATGCGATTTGCCTTTCGAACGTGCTTTCCTCAATCACATGGGTTGGTCGGGAAATATGTGCGCTCCTGCTCCTTACGTCATTGATGCCAGTGAAGAATTGATCGACCGGATCGCCAAAGACGACATGGTACGTGGAGTGACAATCGCTGCCGGAGGTTTCTTCGGTCCTCAAGGACGTGAACTTCGTATCCCGTTAGCAGACCCAAAACAGAATGATAAGATTGAAGCGTTCGAATATAAAGGTTACAAAATTACCAACTTCGAAATGGAAAGTTCGGCTCTGGCAGGACTTAGCCGGTTGATGGGACACAAGGCAATGACCGTTTGCATGGTGATAGCCAACCGACTTATCAAAGAGGCCAACACCGGATATAAGAATACAATCGATACGCTAATTAAGACAGTACTTGACAGGATATAAATCTATATTTAGGAGAGTTAAATTGTAATCGAAAGAATAAAATTGCAATTAAAAGAATGTATAATGGCTTGAATCTTTCACTGATAATATGTATAGATTCAAGCCATTGTTTTTTTATTAATAACCAATCGTAAATCTCTCCTGGTGGTGTTTCGGATATTCCAGTTCATCAATCATGGCGGCGGCATAATCTTCAACAGAGATATGGCTGTTTCCTACAATATCTACAATCATATCATCTTTTCCCAACCGATAACGTCCTGTACGTACTCCCGGACGCATATCCGCTGCCGGAGAGAAAAATACCCAGTCTATTTCTTTTTCTTTCTTTAAAAAGTTCAGATAAAACTCTCCTAGAGCTTTCACTCCCGGCAATATATTTTCGGGTACTTCACCGGAATCCATCAGACGCAAGCCCGGAGCGATAAACAAAGAACCGGCACCGCCCACCATCAAAAAACGATTAACACCCGCTTTCTTCACTCCATCAATAATGGTCAGATAAACTTTGATTGTTTCATCGTATATATCAGGATTATTCCATCCCGGATTGAATGCACTAATAACAGCATCTGCACCCTTACAAACGGCAGCCACTTCATCAAGCGCGGAGACATCGGCTTTCACCACTTTCAGATTTTCATTCTCTATCTTTATCTTTTCCGGATGACGAACCACTGCCGTAACCTCGAAACCACGATTCAATGCTTCATTCAGAAGGGCAGAGCCCACAAAGCCGCTTGCCCCGATAAGGACTATCTTTTTCACTTTCTCCATATTCTAATATATTATAATGTTACTACTATAT
>DXOJ01000803.1:0-2229 GCA_019412865.1 Bacteroides sp.
ACTTAAAAATGATTTTAGTATGGAACTGACGATTATTGAAACAAGCGCGTATCAGGAGTTGAGAAGGCTGGTCAGTACGCTGGCCGTGCAAATGGGTGACTTTCAGAAAAGGATTGCTCCACCCGCACCGGACAAATGAATGGATGCGCAGGACGTGTGCCTTGCTTTGGGCATATCGAAAAGATGCCTGCAAAACTACCGGGACAACGGAATTATCCCTTACTCGAATGTCGGGGGGAAATTCTTTTACCGGGAAACGGATATTCAGGAGATTCTGGAAAACGGTTCAATCAGAAGAAAATAAGAATATGGCAGAGATTATCACAAGGGATTCGGAAGAGTTCAAGGAACTGACCGGGTGGATCAGGAGAACGGGAAAAGCGGTGGAGGATGCAACGGCACGAATACGCCCGACGATTGCCGATGAGCATTACCTGACCGGGGATGATGTATGTGCCATGCTGCACATTTCACGGCGCACGCTGCAAACATTAAGGGATGAGAAGGCGGTGCCCTATACCACCATCGGCGGGAAACTGCTCTATCCGGAAAGCGGACTGTATGAGGTGCTGAAAAGGAATTATAGGGATTTCAGGCGGTTCAGGAAATAAAGAAAGAGAAGAAAAGGAAAAGAAACGTCCTCCGGCTATGACTTGGGGGACGTTTCTTTTTATTGTCATACTATATGGCAAGTTTGTAAACATGGCCTATCTTCTCACATATCTTGTCTGTATCTTCGCCCACTTTCGGATTGATGAGTTCGGCATATATCTGTGTGGACAGAATGGACTTATGCCCCAACACTTTTTGCAGAGTTTCCAGTGGCATCCCTTTGAGGATGGCCAGAACGGCGAAGGTGTGACGTCCGATATGCGGGGTGACTTCGGTATGGCAATCGCACTTTTTGCCGATAATTCTGAGGCTGAGAAACATCGTATTGTATTCGCCTACCGGGAAAACACAATCGGGGGAGTCTTTCTTTTCGTCCGCATCTCTGTACTTTTCAATCAGTTCGATGGCTATGGGCAATAACTTCACGACATAGGCTACTCCGGTTTTTATACGGTTGCCCATCAGCCATGTGCCTCCGTCGGAATCAGTATGGATATTGTCATAAGTAATGGCTCTGAGGTCTGCGTAGGCAAGTCCGGTGAAACACATGAAGAGAAACATATCGCGCATGGCACGCTGGCGTTTGTATTTTAGTTCCACATGAATGAGTCTCTGCAACTCCTCTTCGGTAAGAAAAGACCTTTTCTTGTATTCCGGCTTACACTCGAAAGATGTGAAAGGATGGACTCTCAGCCAGCCCTTTTCCTGCGCGATGTACATCAGCCATTTCAGGGTATTGACACGGCCGAAAGCCGTAGCGTTTGCCAAGCCGCATGTGCCGATCATCCAAGTGTAATAATCTTCGATAAACGATTTTTCAAGTTCGTCTATGACAATATCTTCTATATTCTTCATGCTCTTCATGAACAACAACAGACTTTTGTAATCGGCAATCAGTCCGCGATAGGTACTTTCCGCCTTCCCTTTACCTATCTTTTCCTTGTAAGATTCAAGCTGTTCTCTGAACAGTCCCATCAGAGTGTGGTAATCATCCCCGAAACCGACATAGCGGTTATAGACTTTCTTAGCGGTAACAAAACTGTCATGGTCGCAAATGTACTGATAGTGTTTGGTGATTTGCGCCTTGATGTTGTCAAGCTCCTGATTGAGAGTACGGGCTTCTTCGGATTTACCTTTTGCCCGGTTGGCCTTGACGTCCCACAAAGTAAGGGACACTTCTTTTTTACAGCTGAAACCTGCCTGGGTTCCATTGATGGTGATACGGCCCATAATCGGTGCCTTACCGTTTTTCACTGACTGGTTTTTGGTGTAGAATAACACCTTGAATGTACTTCTCATAACTCAACTTTTTTTAGTTACAAATTTAATTGTTGTTGAGTTATTTAAAGTTACGCAAAAGCAGGCAATAGGCTGAAAACTAAACCATTAAACCACATTTTGGTGCTATTTGGAGTGAGTTACGATTTGGTAACGCAACTTCCCTCCAAATGTGCTTTCCTTTGCTTCTTTTTCCGACCTTGCTAAAAAATATGTTTTATAACTATTTGATTTTTAGCATGGTTGCGTTATCTTTGCGCATCTTTTAAAAATACGTTGTTTCAATAGTGGAAACAAAGTGTTTCAACGCAGGAAACAAAAAGTACCGTGCCGGGAAAC
>DXOJ01000803.1:2239-4040 GCA_019412865.1 Bacteroides sp.
CTATTTTTATGACCGATTAATAGCTGATCTTTACTCCGGCAAAGAAACTTCTCGGCAAAGAAGGGCCGTAAATATAACCGGAATCCCGGTTAGCTCCTCTGTCAAAGTCCTTCTGATAAGACTCAAAAATATTCTGAACTCCGCCGTTTAATTGCAAATCAACCGTTTTGTATAACTTGAAGTCATAAGCCAGTTTCACTCCCAAATCAAAAAAACGAGGTGTTCTGATTGCTTCCGCTTTTCTTTCAGGCATTTCACCCAGTTCGGCATTCTCGGCGGTGATATCCATACGTTGCACCAACATCCTGCCGGTATAGGTTCCTGACAGAGCGATAGATAAAGGTTTGATGGGGGTATAAGTGGCAGTGAAATAACCGTATGTATCGGGAGTACGGAAAATCTTCTTTTCTGCCGGTGCATCGTCATGCCACTTATGCGGTTCATCGTACCGGCTACGTTGTAAAGTTAATCCCGCTTGTATTTGCAGGATAGAAAGATAAGCCACTTTACCTTCCAGTGTCAATCCCATCACTTTAGCACCGGGGCCATTGCTACGTGTTTTCACTAATATACCATCACCACGGTCGTAAGGTTCGCCCAATACAAAAACATCGGTCAGTCTTGTATAAAAACCCTCAATCAACAAATTCGTCTGGAATGCTCCGAAACGATGATACATATCTGCCGAGGCACTGAAACTTTGGGATTTCTCTTCTTTCAAATCCTTTGCACGCTCGATCATAGCCACTGTTCCACCCACATTTTCAATATGCATATCCTCATCAAAAGCCTGCGGAGCACGAAATCCGGAAGAATAGCTTAAACGCAGGTTAATATTCTGGGTAGGATTAAAACGCAAGTTGGCACGGGGACTAAAGATCACATTATCCACCATATTATGCTTATCCAGACGACCACCAATCAGAATCCCCCAACGGTCGTTCTTCCATTCGTTCTGCAGAAAAGCACTGTAAATATTCACCGTCTGATCCGTGTGACGGTTATATCCCCACATGTTATCTTTTAGGCGGTCACGGTTATATTCAAGCCCTGCCGTGAGATCAGAAGGCATAAAAAAGCACTTGTCAAACGTATGTACGTATTGTGCGCCACCCATAGCGGTTAAATCCGTTGTCTTTCCATAGGCTTTCAGAGGATCGTTACCCGGTCCGTAATAACTGTCCCGGTCTGTATTGGCAGCCGATGCAAAGACACTTAGACGGTTCTTTTCATCCGGAGAGAAATAATCGAATTTCAAACTTCCACCATCAATAGAATGTTGCAACTGCTCCGCAATATGCACTTCGTGAGGAGGACGGTTCAACATATCCCCTCCACGACGAAATTCCTGCATGTGGTGATATTCAAAGGTCAGTTTGGAATAAGTACTTGTTTTCAGATAAGAGCGGAAACCCACTGTCTGATTCTTCAATTTGGGCAGTTCGGTAAATCCGTCTCCGTCATAATCATATCCCGACCGATAACGGTTCTGACCAAAGATATACAATCCGGCACGATGATCGTCCGTCACCAATGAAGCATTCAGTGAGGTGTTGTTATCGAATGAGGAGCTTCCTCCTAAAGAAGTTATGGTGTGCGACAGCTGACCGGAATTGCGCAAAGGCTCTTTGGTGATTATATTAATGGTTCCTGCAATAGCCGAAGAGCCGAACAAGGCAGAGCCTCCCCCACGCATCACTTCTACACGTTCAATCATGCTGGCAGGAATCTGTTCCAGTCCATACACTCCGGAAAGGGCACTGAATACGGGACGCGAATCTATCAGAATTTGCGTATATGG
>DXOJ01000804.1 GCA_019412865.1 Bacteroides sp.
AAGAAAATGGTGGTATTAAATATACCGAAGGTAATGAACCATCAAAAGTGAAGGTGTTAGACTCTCATGGAAATGTTACAAACATAATTAATCAATAACTCATCTACGATATGAAAACTATTAGATTTATTCAAAATGTGATGATAGGAGTTGGCATAGTCACTGCCATTGCATTAGTTGACCAGATAGAGGTTGAACCATCGAATATGTGGGCGGCTATTGTGATAACAATTCTTTCTGTGATTATTGTCATAGAGCGAGAACTAAGGTCGAATAACCAATAACGGAACGCAAGAATAGAACTTCCTTCAGGATAACAACTATTAATTTGAATTTGCCATGTATAGTCTTTAATAGGTAATGGTAAGAAGATTGGGAAGTAGCTACAATTTCGGGGCAGTGCCGGGACTTGCACAAATAGTAATATTAATATAATGGCTGAGATATTTAATAACCGGATTTGCGTGTTTGCGAATGAATTAATCATCTTTAATCCTAAAACGAAAGTTGGGAGTTCCGATGGATTCATTCCTGAAGGAACATACTATTCGATGGCGAGAAACGGACAACTTATCGTACTTCGTCGTGGTATTCCCGGATGTCCTGCATTAGTAGATTTTGAAACAATGAGGAAGGACGTAAAGAAAGAGTACATTGTACGCAAGGGTGATCCCCGTGCGGAAATTGCTACTAAAACACAGAAGTCTATACTGGAAGATGCTATTGTCTACGGTAACGCTGCCTATGAGTTTTTCAGTGTGAAATACCGCTATGACGGTGATAAGAAACTCCCGCCTGCAAAGGTTGACGAATATACCCTTAATGTGCGTATAATGAATGCACTCCTGTCCCTACGCGATGGTCGAAAAGCTAACTCAATAGGTGGCGGAAGTACACGAATCAACGTATGGGAAAGGCTCTGTAAATTGAGCAATGATTTACTAACATTGAAAGACCCGAACGGGCGTGATATTTTTCCCCACAACCTACCGAAGAACTGGAAGTCTTTGAAGCGTAAATGCGAGCAATATGAAGCGGCACGACGGATCAGCGAGGAAGAAGGCTATCGCAGTGTCATTCACAAATCGTATGGCAACAAATACGCGGCAGTCGTACTGAACGAGGACGCAAAGGCGGTAATGCATAAATTAATCAGTATGCATAACAATCTGAATAATGTTCAAATCATGGAAGAATACAACAAGGTGGCTTCCCTGATGGATTGGAAACCGATCGATAGTCCTACCACCGTTGAGAACTGGAGACAAAAATTTGCTCTCACAACAATGGCGGGAAACAAGGGAGACAAAGCTCTGAAGAACACACGCATGAAACAGATACACCGCGAAGCCCCGACACAAGCACTTACTTACTGGACGCTGGACGGATGGGATGCGGAACTGTTCTATCAGAAAAAGACTCCCAAAACGGTAAAGAAAAACGGTGAGGAAAAGAGATATATGTACACCACTTATACCAACCGGAAAACGATGGTAGTCGTACTTGACGCATGTGAAAAATATCCGGTAGGGTATGCCATTGGCGACCATGAATCACCCGCTCTTATTCGTGAAGCATTACGAAATGCGGTACAACATACCAAAGAGCTATTTGGGGAACGCTATAAGCCTTTACAGCTACAAAGCGACAATTATCAAAAGAAGGTGATGGTTCCCTTCTATGAAGCCATGACTAAGTATTATACACCAGCCGCTTTAGGAAATGCAAAGTCCAAAATAGTAGAACCCTATTTCAAACACCTGAATGTGGAATACTGCCAAAAACAGGCGAATTGGTCAGGCTTCGGTATCACTGCAGAAAAAGATAACCAGCCTAATTTGGAAGTCTTAAACCAAAATCACAAGTTCATCCCGGATGAAGCCACCGTTATTGCGCAATTAGAGGCTATTATAGCGCAGGAACGGGCAAAGAAGATAGATGCTTACCGCGCTGCGTGGGAACGTACCGAAGAAGTCCGTAAAATGCCTTTCGGGATTGAGGAATATCTGATGCTCATGGGGGAAACAACCGGACGCACAAATAAGATTACTGGTTCGGGTATGTTTATCGAGTTCATGGGTGAACGAATCTGCTTCGACAGCTTCGACCTTTCTCTCCGCGACCATTACAACGAAGACTGGGTAGTACGCTTTGACCCGGACGATATGAGTCAGGTGCTTGTATCGAACGCAAAACGCCTGAAGTCCGGTCGCGTTGACAAAGAGATTGGGACATTACAATACATGTTGCAACGTGACATCAAAGTTCCGATGGCTTTGGCAGATCAGAAACCGGAGCACTTTGAATATCGGACACGGGTAGACAAGTTCAACTATGAAATAGCGGAAACGGTAAAAGAAAAGGTGAAAGACGTAGATAAACGGATTACTACTATTTGTCAGCGTATTCCTGAAATAGCTGCGGCAACAGTCCTTGACCGATACTTGATTACTGACAGTTTAGGGCAGCATAAGGATGTCCGGTCAAAAATGAGGGATGATGCCACAGATGCAGACTTTACGGAAGTAACCCAGCGTATTACCCAGCAAAGCGTAATGGTTTCCACCGGAGATGATGACGATTACGATTATAACCCGCTGGACATGAATTTTTCAAGATGATTTAAAAACAATTTAAAAAGATATATAACATGGAGAATCAAGCATTAAAAACGTACATAGAGAAGTTAATCACTCGCGGATCATCCGCAACAGAGTTAGCGCGGAAATGTGGAATATCAGACACCGCCATGTCTCAATTCAGAAGCGGCAAGTATGGAGCGAATGAAGACTCCATCGCTGAAAAGATTGCTTCCGGTCTTAATTATTACGAGAACGTTTGGAATGTAGTGGAAAGCGTCACCAGCTACCAGCAGGTACGTACCGCATTCGTGGCGGCTAAGAAAAATCACAAATGGATGTGTATATCTTCCCGTTCCGGCAGTGGGAAGACTCAATCCCTCATAGACCTTTATAACATGAGTGCTGATAATTCAGTTATATACCTGAAATGCCGGAAGTGGACGGCACGTAAATTCCTGACCAAGTTAGCCACATGCATGGGAGAAACAGTAACACGCTATATGGATAACGATGACCTTATGGACTTGGTTGTTTCACACGTTAACCGTATGGCTGGAAAATCTCCTTTGTTAATCCTTGATGATGCCGGAAAACTGGCGCACAGTGCTCTTTGCACGTTTATACCGCTATATGATGACACCTTACACCGTTTGGGAGTTATCGTAGCCGGAACAGAGACGCTGGAACGTAATATAAAACGTTATGTTGGTCGTATAGAAGGATATGATGAAATCGACGGTAGATTTTGCCGTAACTATATCACATTGCTGGGAGCTACAAAGAAAGATGTTAAAGCCATTTGTGCAGCAAACGGAATCAACGATATGGAGGAACAGGATACCATTTGGGGCAAGTTGAATAAAGAGAAAAAAGAACCTGTACCGGGAAAATCTGTTTGGTTTACCGATGATCTGCGCGAGCTGTCCGGCATGATTGAAGACCGTATTATCAAACAACAAATAGAGCGCGGAGAATTGGCATGAAAGTTTGGAGTCAGAAGAACCTAGAAGACATCCGACATGAATATATT
>DXOJ01000805.1 GCA_019412865.1 Bacteroides sp.
ATATTACTGGTTTTTATTTAAATCCTTTTTCAATTTAATAAGTTGTTGATGCAACTCAAATTTCTTTTTAGGTTGCTTCTCATTATTTATCTTACGTTTTACTATCTCTATTTCTTTAAGCAGCATTTCACGTTGAGTCGATTTCTCTACATCCTCACGTAAACTTTCGCTTTGTATGATAATACGCTCCCCTGCTACTTGGCGAACAAGTGTTTCATAGATAGCATCCATTGTCAACCCCTCTATGGAAAGACTTATTTCTGTATCTTTTATCCATTGAGAACGATACGTCTTCGCAATACGAAAAGTTTTATCCGTATTCGTACTGCTTTCCATCCATTCTTTGTAATTGAGATGCAAACAAGTCATATCTCCCCAACGCAAAATAAAGAGCGTATGTCGTAGTATCATACCATCAATAAAAGAAAAAATATCATCCGGACAATTTTCATCCTTAATAGGCACAAGAAATATAGTGATTTCATGCACTTCTTTTCCATCTGCCACATTAATAGTACTTGGCGCTAACTTAGCCAGCCATTCCACTCGAACCACATCATTTGTGAAGTGGTCTTTCATACGAGTATTAGCTCCCCATTGATTTACAAACGTTTTCTTGGGAATAACTCTGTTTACGATGGTTGATTGCGGAAGATTGTACATAACGTTTCACTATTTAATCACCAAAAAACAGATTAACTCAAAATCATCAAGCCCTGATATTTTATTTCGAAGCGCAGTAGTTTCACCTACCGAGAAAAGGCTCATAATATCCGATTCTTCTTTCACTTCAATAATGCTATGAATAGCTTCCTGCAACAAGTCAGAATAGTGACTCATCTCACGCCCGTCTTTCGTTTCTTTATTGAACACAGAACATAAAGCTTTATCTGGTTCATGTTTTCCCCGACAAGCTGCACGCATATTGTCAAGCATAGTTTTAGGAGACAAGTGATCACAAAGCACTTCTCCCTCATGGCTTATATAAACCATATAGAATGGATGAAGCAAATTCTGATTATTGATATTTACTCCATTGTTCCGGTTCTTCAGCACATAGATAACTCCCGGCTGCACAAAATCTGAACTTCCAACAACAGCACTCATCCCAAAAGGAGTATGAGCAATATCCGGATTATCCTTCATGTAAGCCAAAAGGTCTAGTCTGAACTCATTAAGTCCTAAATCCATGATATTGATACCCGTATCCATATCTTCAATATCAACGACTTCTTCTTGTAGACGCTTCAACTGCTCCTTCCGGTATTGCAAATCCCCTTTTTCTTCGTCAGAGAGAAGATTATCATCACCGGTGGCAGTCATAACAGTCACCTTCATGCGAGCCTCTACACGACCTTTCAACTTGATATAATCATCCAACTCTACATCAGGCCAGTAATTTACCAGTTGAATCACCTCATTCTTGGAGCCAATACGGTCTATACGTCCAAACCGCTGAATAATACGAACGGGATTCCAGTGTATATCATAGTTTATCAAATAATCGCAATCCTGCAGGTTCTGACCTTCCGATATACAATCTGTGGCAATAAGTACATCTATTTCAGTATTCGAACCGGGAAACAATACATCACGTTCCTTTGAACGAGGTGAAAAGAGTGTAAGAATAGTATTAAAGTCAGGCTTTAATTTTTTGATAGTACACATTCCGTCCACCGAACCTGTTACCATAGCAACATTCAAACCATATTCATAATGAATACGGTCAGCCAGTTCCGAATATAAATATTCAGCCGTATCAGAAAAAGCCGTGAAGATCAAGACCTTTTTATTTTTATCATTGATAGGATGACTGAACTTAGATTCCAAGTCTTCAATAAGTTGTTGCAACTTACTATCGTGACGAGGGGTAATATCTTGAAGCATCACCAATAGAAGATTAAGAATCTCATTATCCCATTCCAGATACTGCCGCCAAGATATAAAATCCATATCAGCTAAATCAATCCTCGTCTTTTTTCCGCCTACAAAGGTAGAACCGTAAAGTCCTTCTTCTTCAGCTACCATTGACGGATAATAATCGTCTACTTCCAAAGAGGTATGTCCATATCTGTCATGCGAGAAGTTATCTATCCTGTTTATCGTATTTTGGATAAGTTCCTGTATGCGTTGAATAGTCAAGCGAAATGAATTAACTGAACTTTCCAACCGTTTTAGCATATTGATTGCCATCAATTGACGAATACCTTTTTCACGCCCATGCATCGACAATCCACTTTCACTACCAGACTCATCCAAGTCTACATACTTACTCATTCTGCTTGCCAATATAAAATCAGAAGGAGTATATATAGCAAGATTCAATGCTTGCAACTGGGTATAAATTTCATTGTAATTGATAGCCGCACTCAAATCCGTTAAGCATGGACGGCGAGATATTGGTTTCAGACGGGTAGGAAATTTACCGATATCTGTAGTATCATAATAACGCTCAATATGTTTTCGACTACGGGCAATGGTCACTGAATCTAAAACCTCAAAAAAATCGAAGCTTAACATTCCCAACAACTTAGTCGTAGTACGTTCTGTCGGTTCGAGCTTCACCCATCTATTATAAGCCGTTTGTGCCTGACGGAATATATCATCAATGCTACTTTTGATATCCAATAAAGAATCAATCTTTTCAGCTTCACCCTCATAAGCCAACTGCAATTGATTCTTTAAGTCCTTGAAGCCATTGTTGACAGGAGTAGCTGAAAGCATAAGTACTTTTGTTTTCACTCCGGTACGAATCACCTGATTCAACAAACGTAAATAACGGTTTTCTCTGGGATTTTCATCTTCCTCGTCAGTTGTAATTTTGCCACCATTACGAAAATTGTGACTTTCGTCTATGACGATAAGGTCATAGTTTCCCCAATTGATATGAGAGAGGTCTAATCCATTAGACGTCCCGTATTCACGAGATAAGTCCGAATGAAATAAGATATCATAGCGTAACCTGTCTGCTGCGATAGGATTATTCTTATAATTACTACGAAACGTAATCCAGTTATCATTCAGTTTTTTAGGGCACAGAACCAAAACGGATTTATTTCGGTTTTCATAATACTTAATCACAGAAAGTGCCGTGAAAGTCTTACCTAAACCAACGCTATCCGCCAAAATACAACCATTGTATTTCTCTAATTTATTGATGATAGCAAGAGCTGCATCTTTCTGAAAATTATATAGTTTGTTCCAAATCACACTATTTTTGAACCCTGTAGCTTCATTGGGCAATACATCTTCGGATATATCATCAAGAAACTCGCTGAAGATATTATAGAGTGTGATAAAGTATATGTAATCGGGTGAGTTTTCCTTATAAACCGTTTCAATATATTCCAAAATCCGGTCTGTTACATCTACAAACTTTTCGCTATTACTCCATTGTGCATTGAATATCTTCAGGTATTCTTCTGCAAAAGGCGACGGCGAGCTGTGTACCATAGAATAGACACTGTTCCCTCTATCCAAACCAAGTTCTGTTGTAGTGAACTCATTAAAAGGTGCATAAGAACGTGATTCAACATCAGACACTTGCAAGAAACCACCCATTACTTCCGATGAAGAATTAGATTTAAAACGGACTTTCTTACGTATCCAATCTGCACATTCTCTGGCTATGGCTTTTTGGGATAATTGATTCCGAAGTTTTATTTCAAAATCAGAACCATAAAGATTCCGCTCGCGATTTAGCTTAGGAATATAGAATTCGCGCTTCTCCTTTTCTGCTTTATCTTTAACAAAAGTAGGTGATGTGAAAATAAAACGCAACTCTTCTACATTCTCCAATTCTTTTTTTAATGCCTCAAAGGCATAAATAGTCGTCCCTTAAAAAGTGCCCATCTGCGGAATATTGTACGGAAACAGTA
>DXOJ01000806.1 GCA_019412865.1 Bacteroides sp.
ATATGCACAACTTATTTCCTGACATTTTTTAGTGAATTAATTCCGCCAACGGGTTCACTTTGTCAACTACAGGTATTTGGCTAATTGATGAAGATGAACTTCTTATAGAAGAAGATGGCGAATGGTGGGATAAGTCTGACGAATTATCTTTTTTCCTAAGATGGCAGAATCCTGATTCCATAAATTCTCCATTAACCCTAAAGATGCTGTTTTATTCAATAGTTGATAGTATTATACAAGATAGACATAGATCTTGTGGATATGGACACTCTATTCGGATTGAAGATATAGGTCGCAGTTATAGTGAAAATGCAATACGGGAAAAACGGAAAGAGATAGAAAAAGTGATACTTGAGGTCTTAACAGATGAATTTACTAAAATTGACAATACAAGTTCAAATCCTCATGCAAATGCTTCCGATGAGAGGATGAAGAAAACTCCTGAAGCAGCAGAAAGATTGAGTGCTCTTAAACCAAAAGGTTCTACTACAATAGATCCTAGACTAGAAGCAATAGAAAGAAGAGAAAAAGAGTGGTATGACCCATCTACTGCTATCGGAAGAAAGCATCTTGCAAGGAAAAGTTGGAAAGATTTGCCGAATAAAGTAAGGTCCTTAATACTTCATAAATATGAGATGTCAGAGAGTGATGTAAAGAAGTATTGGGATGGTTCGGACTATATAATGAGAGAAGATTATATATTAAAGTAGTGTAAGCCGAATAGTTTAGGGCGTAATCTTTCATATTCTTAACTTTGGATGAAAAATATGGTATTAGTGGAATGTAAGTAAATGTCATAGCAATCAGACGCTTTGATGTGTATATCATCGCAAATTTTGCGACATTATCCTGCTTTTGTTTGGCAATACGACATTAAATTGTTAACTTTGTCGCAAATATTGCGACGTTATTCATGGCTTAATGCTGCACAAACAGATTTAAGAAGATGTATATATACGAAAGAGATAATTGGACAGCCTTCCAATGGGATGTTACCGAACTGACAGCACTTTTGGAAGAGGTGAACCGTAAGCAGGGGTTGCTGTACGGCAGACTTGCCTCGCTTGGCTTTGACAGCAAACTAAAGGCGATGGCGGAGAACCTGACGTATGATGTGGTCTATTCGTCAGAAATAGAGGGCATACGCCTGAATGTGGATGAGGTGCGCTCGTCCATAGCCCGAAAATTGGGCATTGAGAATGTGAAACAAACGGCACCATCCCACTATGTGGATTCTGTCGTGGCGGTCATGCTCGATGCTGTGAACCACTACGACCAACCACTGACCAAAGAGAAACTTTGCGCATGGCAAGCAGCATTCTTTCCTACAGGTTATAGTGAAGGCTCACAGATAGAGGTGGGAAAGTACCGAACAAACGAAGAGCATATTGTTTCTGGCATGTTCGGGCGTGAGAAAATTCATTATATCGCTCCTTCACCCGAGCGTGTGGAGGCGGAAATGGCCCAATTTCTTGACTGGTTCAACCGTCAGGAAAACGTAAATTCGGTTATTCGGTCGGCCATCGCACATTTCTGGTTTATCAGTATTCATCCTTTTGAAGATGGAAACGGACGATTGGCACGCATACTTTCAGATATGCTGCTAGCTCGTGCAGACAAGAGCGAGTTCCGCTTTTATAATATCTCCTCCCAAATCAACAAGGACAAGAAACACTATTATGATATTCTGGAAAGGGCGCAGCATGGCGACGGTGACATCACGGAGTGGATTCTGTGGTATGCCAGTACATTGTCTGCTGCACTTGATGAAGCAAATAACATCGTCAGCACCATCCTGAACAAAAGTTTCTTTTGGCAGAAGGCTTCCTCCGTGCCTATGAGTAAGAGGCAAACAGATATGCTGAACTTGTTCCTTGATGGTTATGAGGCCAAAATAACCTCTAAGACTTGGGCAACATTGGCAAAATGCTCCAAAGATACAGCCATACGAGACATTCAAGACCTGATAGAAAAGGACATCTTGCGAGAGGATATACCCGGTGCCAAACGACCGAGTTATTCCATCATATATGACCCGGAAGACATCACGGTATTCTTTTCTGAAGTCCGTATAGAAGAACAAAATGGAACTCCATATATCAAGGCTCTTTACAAGGGTAAGGTACAGGTATGCGAGCGAGTCCTACCCTTAGATGCAAAGCGGTTTGAAAATGGCGACCTTCCATTGGAGAACTTGCTCGCCAAGTATTGCTCCTACCTCAGAAGTGGTGCATAAGTTAAAAACATACCGTGATACGTTAAAAGCACCTCGGCAGAAATCGACATGATTTTTACCGAGGTGCTTTCTTTTTGTTCCACCGTAATTTCGCAGCATAAACTTCAAAACAACATGTTATGCAAGGAAATTTTATAATGTTACAGAAGGACGACCTGAAGCAGGTTGTCGCTGAAATGGTTGAAGAGTTGGTCGGTAAGAAATCGCAAACCGACCTGTCCGTAGAAGAGAGTGATGAATACTTCACACGTGACCAAGTATGTGAACGGCTCCACATTACCTACACCACGCTGTGGCGTATGCAGAAGGAGGGAACGATTATCGTTCACAAACTTGGAGGCAGAAATCTCTACTCAAAAAAGGAAATCACCTCGCTTGTGAAGTCCAAGGTTCAAGGTGCGTGTGGCAATGGTTTGACTGTTTAATCAAGGAAGCGTTATGGAAGAACAATACATCCGAGTAGGGACTACTATATATAAGGTAGTACAGCAGCCTTTGGCTGATGGAACGACCACCACTCGCCGCATACCGTGGAGCTTTGGCACAATCCGCCAAGACTACGGCAGAGACAACATACCTCCCATCGCAAAGTATGATGGATTTTGCACGGTGCCAAGCCATGCGGACTATCAGAAGGAAGTCAGTGGCTTCTACAACCTCTATGAACCCATTGACCATGTTCCGGCAGAGGGCGATTTCTCCGATATAGAGAAGTTGCTGCGGCATATCTTTGAAGAACAATATGAGTTGGGACTGGACTATATGCAGTTGCTCTATATGCAACCTACGCAGAAGTTGCCCATCCTCCTGTTGGTGTCAGAGGAACGTAATACAGGCAAGACAACTTTCCTGAATTTCCTTAAAGCCATCTTTCAGGACAATGCCACTTTTAATACGAATGAGGATTTCAGGAGCCAGTTCAATGCAGACTGGGCTGGCAAGCTACTCATCGTTGTGGATGAAGTGCTGCTGAGCCGCAGGGAGGATTCAGAACGCTTGAAGAATCTCAGTACGGCTCAAACCTACAAGGTGGAGGCAAAGGGTAAGGACAGGCAGGAGGTCAATTTCTTTGCCAAGTTTGTGCTCTGTTCCAATAACGAACTCTATCCCGTTATCATTGATCCGGGAGAAAACCGCTATTGGGTACGCAAAATCCGTCCTCTTGAAAGTGATGATACCAACTTTCTACAGAAACTCAGAGAGCAGATACCTGCCTTTCTCTATTATTTGCAGCATCGCTCTCTCTCCACCTTCAAGGAAGGGCGCATGTGGTTCAATCCAGCACTTATCAGAACAGAAGCACTTGACCGCATCATTCGGTGTAACCGCAATCATACGGAGTTGGACATGGTAGAACTGATACGTGATATTATGGAGACGCAAAATGTGGATAAGGTGTCTTTTATCCCACAGGACTTGATACCCATTTTTTCAATGAACGGGGTCAAGGTAGAGCTATGGCAGATACGAAAGGTAGTGAAGGATGTCTGGCGACTCACGCCCGCCCACAATGCGCTTACCTATACCACATATCAGTGCGACTGTTGTAAGCCAGGGAGGCTTTCTTCCATTAGCAGGGTTGGACGCTTCTATACGGTGACAAAGGACTTCATTGACTCTCTGGGGATATAACACCTTATTGAGTCGTTGAATTGTTGAAAAGAGCATATGAATGAATGATTCTCAAATAGATACAATTCAACATCACTTCAACAAATCAGACATGACTGGGCAAAAGAGAAAGCTAATTTTTCTTTTCACCAGCCGTATATCTCAACAACTCAACATTTCAACAATTCAATCTCGTATGATGACTATACAAGAAATAAAGACAATCCAAATATCTGACTTCCTTGCAAACAAAGGCTATGAACCTGTAAGCAAGAAGGGAAGTAAGTGGTGGTACCTGTCACCACTCCATTCTGAGCGAACCGCCTCGTTCAAGGTTGACCAAACCAAAAACCTATGGTATGATTTCGGATTGGGTAAAGGTGGTAACATCCTTGATTTGGCAATGGAGTTATACCACACTGAAAGCATTTCAGAAGTATTGCATCTGATGAGCCAGACTGCTATCATCCCTATTCAACAGAGGACAGCAATAAAGCCCGAAGAAAAATCCTCTTTTGAGGTCATAGAGGTAAAGGTTCTTGAACATCCGGCTCTATTGAAATATCTTTCATCAAGGGGTATCAGTTCCACAGTCGCCAAAAGTCAATGCGTGGAAATACACTACAAAGTAAGTGGGAAGAACTACTTCGCTATTGGTTTCAAGAATGATGCTGGTGGCTATGAGCTTCGCAATCCTTACTTCAAGGGATGTATTGCCCCAAAAGCATTTACCACGATTGCAAAGCATGGAACAGAGTGCCATGTGTTTGAAGGGTTCATGGATTACCTTTCCTATCTCGTCCTGTATGGTAAGTGCGATGCTGTGGTGCTTAATTCCATAGTAAACATTCCGCAAGCCTTGCCAGTTCTTGAACGATATTCACAAGTATTCTGTCATCTGGACAATGATGCGGCAGGGCGAATGGGCACACAACAAATCGCCACAGCCCTGGGGAAAAAGAGTACTGATATGGCGCACGAATATGAAGGGAACAAAGACCTCAACGAATATCTGATAAACAATGCAGCACCTCAACGTTACAAAAGTTTTGTGCGGTGAATTTGATAGCGGTGTTGCAAGAAATACCAATGTCATACAAAACTTGCTTCGCTTGCCCGTATGCCGATGGACTTCTTGAACGCTCGCAAGCTCGCATTGGGTTACACACATTAAAATCACCAATTATGAAAAAGAGAAATACAGAAAAGGACATGCCAAAATATACGAGCCGTCTTATGGTGAGACTGACACCGCAGCTTCATAAGGAAATAGAAGAATATGCCTCGCTTTGTGGACTGACCACAAGTGCATACGCACGCAAACGGCTGGAAGGGAAATATCCCAAGCGGAGGTTGACGGACAAAGAAATGGAAGCATTGAACAGCCTTTCAGATGCCAGAGGAGATATACAGAAACTGTTTGGTTTCCTAAAAGGGCGACCTCTGTCAGAACGCGAGAATATTCTGCGTAGTGAAATATTCATGAAGCAGTGGCGGTTGAGTGCAGAAATGATACTTAACCGCATGATAGAGATTGAAAAATATTTAACCCAATAATTCCCCAATAGATATGATAGCCAAAGCAAAAGTTATAAGTCATGGTGCAAATGCCATACGTTACTCTGTAGATAAGGATAAGGCTGAGATTGTAAAAACTAATCTTCTTCCAAATGATATTGCTCCAACAGCGATGTGGGCAAGGATGCTCGCTTTGCAAAAGAGATTTGAAGATAAATTGAATCGGCATCATCCTCTCAAACGAAATATGATACGAATGGAGGTTTCCCCAACAACAGAAGAAACACAAGGTTGGGAAATGAAAGACTGGCAAAAGCTGGCGGACGATTTCATCAGAGAATTTGATGCAATTGACCTTTCTGCTAAGTCAAAACGCAAAAGCGCAATGGCAACCAATCTCAAAAACAGCCAATATGTGGTTGCTCTACACCATGACAGCAAGAGCGGTATCATGCACCTTCATATTGATGCGAACCGCATAGACATGACGGGTAATGTGAACGATGCCCATTATATCTATGAGAGGGCGATGATGGCAGCATCAAAGATTTCACAACAACGGGGTTGGATGGATGCACAGGAGGTGAGCCAACGCAATAAGGATGAGATTACACAAGATTGCCTGTCTGTATTGGCTAAAATGCCATACTTCAATTGGGAACTTTATGTTAGATACCTCTATCAAAAAGGGTATGATGTGAGGCAACACTCGGACAATAATGGTCAAGTTCGAGGTTATTCCATCAAACGAGGCAATTCCACATATAAGTCTTCCGAACTGGGGAAAGGTCGTTGCCTCATGCCTTCAAAGATAGAAATGACATGGGCGAAGCTGCATCGTCAAAATCAAGAGAAGAGTATACCAACTTCACAAAGACAAGGAAAGACTAAACATCATCCTCAAATGCAATCGGAAGAGAAGCTTTTGGGCGTTGTGGAAAAGGACTCTGTAATGCGCCATTTCGACTTCTCTACTGACGAGTTCCATCATTACCCGGTTGATATACCTCAGAGCTGTCTGGAGGTAATCGACAAGAACATTGCCCTTGACACCGATAATGTATTTGCTAAGATTGGTGATGTGCAGAAGACCGCGATTCTTCTGTTTGCAGAATACATTGATGCCGCTACTACCATTGCAGCCCAGTCTGGCGGCGGAGGAGGTGGAGCAACTTCTGGTTGGGGACGTGACAAAGATGACGATGACTTAAAATGGGCATATCGTTGCGCAATGATGGCAAACCTCTTGTGTCATCCTCGCAGGAAACAAAGATATGGTAGATAACAAAAACTTTCATTAAAAAGTATTATCCAAATGGCTATAGGAAAAAGCAAAATATCAGATTTGAACTTTGAGTCTTTTCAGAACTCAATAGATAAGAACGTTGAAACAGACCAAGCCTCGGACAAGTTTGACCGTCAACTTCGTGCTTATACAGAGGCTATTGTGAAACTTGACGCAGCAATGGAATGTATAGATACAGCAAAAGACTCTTTTAATAAAACCTCTTCTACACTTCTGAAAGTTGTGAACAATGCCAACATTGCAGCAAGCAATATCAAAGAATCGTTCTCGAAAATTCAAGAGGTTACCATCAATGCAAAAATCTCCTCATCTGATTGGAACAAACTTTCGGAACATAGGAAACGAATTGTCACAGATGAAATACAGTTACTTGAAGCCCACCAACGAGAAACAAAAGAAGCTCTCTCTCGGCATTTCTATGACATGTCAAATATGATGTCAAAGAATGAAGGGATTTGGCTGTCGAATGGTTGGGTAAAGTCGCTGCTATGGATATTCCTGCCATGCCTCTTATACACTGTTGTCTCCATTGGCTATTATGTTGTGTTGTTTGTAAACAAGTAAAGTTTCAGAAATAAAAACGTGAGTGTTGGTCTGGTGAAAACGCCAAACAGTAGAAGTATTTCTACGTGGCAATGTTGAGCATTCGCTGTTCCTTGATGAATCAAACATAGGCAAGCCTATAAGTAGGTTACTGATGCTGCAGAGGGGACTTGTGATTTGAAGATAAAGAACAACAAGGAAGAATGGGCTTATGACCTTCGTTAGTTATTTTAGAATTAGCCCATTCTTCCAAACGATTGAAAGATATTTTAGTACGTTTTATTTATTATGGTATTTATCTTATTTATAATAGATTGTAAATTACAATCGACATAAGGATTCATAAAGGTACTCATAATAAAATTCGCATTTCCGATTTCCATAAAATCTGTATTGTCTACATGACATATGAACTTATCTGTTATAAATTTCAGGACATCTTTTATGGATTTATTGTAAATGCTGAAATTTGAAGCTAAATAAGCTTCTAAATCTGATAGCTGTCTTTCTAATCCAAAAGTCTTAAGGTATCGTTGAATTGTATAATTTTTCTGTCCTTTTTCTAACAAAACAGCTCTGATTATCACCAATACAGAATCGCAAACCATAAGGAAATACGATTGATTTTCTTTTACCGTAACATCTATTGAAGCAAGAACAGAAAGGCGGTAATTGAGTTGTTCTATGTTAAATTCTAGTTGTTCAAGAAAAGGCGTATCACCTGTTTTGGCAATTACATCTTCTGTGAAATTTTGGGGTATTGGTAATTTAATCTTCATTGTTTCGATGGTTTCCTTTTAGATATATTTTTTGTAATCTTTCTTTTGCGGTTTCATTACCCTGAACTGCTGATTTTTGCCAATAATATTTTGCACTATCTATGTTGGCTTCAAGAGCTGTTCTATATGAAGGATAAGTATGTTCTGTGCATTTGTGTGTATATTTACACCAATAACAATCTGGATCTTTTCTCCAAACTGTACCATCTTGTACCGAATATCCATCTCTGAAGCAATCACCTAGATGTAATTCGCCTTTATCATCGCCTTCTACTGTTGATAAACGATACCATCTAATAGCCTCTTCCATATTTTTTACTACGCCGTATCCTAATTCAAAACATCGTCCAAGATATGCTTGAGCCCTGCCATGCCCTTGTTCTGCTGCCCTAAGAAACCAATAAGCAGCTTTGTCATAATCTAAATCTTCATTATAAAAACTACCATCTCTAAATTTTCTCAGTTCCCATTTTCCAAAAAGGAAGTCATATCCTCCATATTTTAGACCCAACAGAAATTGAGCATCTGAATTTCCTTGATATGCCAATTTCTCAATCTTCCCCCAAGCATAATCAGATAATTCTCGAAGATTATCATGGTCACGCCATTCTTTGCCACATGATGGAATGTCATGATTTCTGATAATATCATTGCATTTTTGATATAAGACGACACCTTCAAGTTTATCTATATTCTCTTTTTCTGTATTAAATATTTTTGCGGATTTTTGTTCTGGCCTAAATACATCAAAATATAACCATATACCGCCTCCAACAACTACAAGCGCAATTAATCCCAATACTATTTCTCCTATCTTTTTCAAAACCTTACTAGTCTTTCCTTTACTTACTGACACGCTATTTGTAGACAGTCTAAGTTTTTTGAAAAAATGGGCAACACTATTCGAACATAACAGCAATACATTTTTACATTTGCTAATTATTGAATGGTACTTTGAAATCTTGCCATCATTATTGTCTATACGACATCCGCAATATTTACAATACGCAGAATCTTCCTCTATCTTTTTACCACAATATCGGCAATACTGCATTTTCTCGGAACCAATATCGGAAACTAGAGTTGCATTATCTGACTTGTCTGCTTTTTCTTCTTCGATTATTACAGTCTCTTCTTTAGGCGTAGATTCATTTATAGTGTTGTTTTCTGTTTCTGATTTACAGATTTCCAAAGACATGTTCTCTTTGGGCAGTGTCATCTCCTCATTAATTATTTCAGATTTTTTAGGAATGTCACCACGGCGGATAATAGACAGCCATAAAATGAAGAACAAAACAGGTGCAACCAATTCGGGTGTATCGAAGTAATTAAATTTAGTTGCAGAAGCCATAAAAGCATATAGCAGCACAACCACAAAGAACTTGACTATCTTTTTCCACCATGAACTATTCGAACTTTTGAAATACAGGAAATATGCTCCAATGCCTAAACTGTCAAATGCGGACATAGCCATTGTAAGTGTCATATTCTGAATCATTGTCGGCTGTCCCCAAATACATACGGCAGAACTCGGCCTTACAATAGTATTTGCTCCAACAAATGGAATTATCATCTCGTCTGGGAAGTCTACAAGTGTCAGATAATAAATACACGACAACAAACAGATTACGCTAAAACAGATAAAAATCCAACCAACAACATGCAGGACTTTGTGAGGCCTAACATCCGTTTCATGATTATTATGCTGAGCCATTTTAAACAAGGCGTATGCGAACATTACGCCTACAATGACATTTAATAGGAGTCTGATATAAAACTGTCCTTCTAACATAATTGTGTATTTAATTAAATCTATTGTTACTATATTGCTTCAATACCATATATGGGATAACCACATCTGCGCTATCAGTATAACTTACGTTGCACCAGCGATATATTAAGTTTGAATGCGATGTCGCAATCAAATCAAGGAATTCACGAACATCGGCATCTTTTGATATTTCTTTTGTAAAAGCATCAACAAATATTGAATTTGAGGCATTTGCCCGAACTTCATCGAATGAAAAATCTTTTTCTTTTATTTCGCTCACAAAAATTATATTGTCATTTTTCTGTAAGATACGTATCAACCGTTCATTCGGCGACATTGATTTGGCTATCGTATTATTAGATATTGATTGGACGTTAATGTCATCAGCGAAAAGTGGAAGTGAAAGATTCGCAAGTTTTATCCAAACTTCGATAACTGTATGTAAAGCTTCTGTTGGACTGATTCTGACTTTATGAATAAAATCTAAAAGCTCACGACCTTCGTAAGTCCATTTAAATGTTTTAGTCCCCAATGTGGATATATTAACTTGTATTGGAATGTTGACAGAATTTATCCATTGCGCCATCTTTGTACCAGTATTGCGATTTCCATTCATACAGATAACAAGGTATTTCATCAACTCACGGACTTCATTAAAATTTTCTTCGTAAAACTCATCAGTTTCTTTTCCGCCATATACAACATAATAATAAGCAAGTGTATCATTACGAAATGAAGCTTTTTCAAATTGACCGATTGTCCCAATTTCTTGTGGCAATTCCGAGTTTAGCTTTTGAATTGCTAAATTGATATTTTGTCGTTCCGTAAATGAGAGCTTTGGCTTTGGAAGAAATTGCACAACAATTATTGCTCCCATGATGATGAGAACAAATGC
>DXOJ01000807.1 GCA_019412865.1 Bacteroides sp.
ATTTTTTATAGCAAAAAATAACAAACGAAAACACAGGTTTTTACACGTGCCCCGGGAATTGCCCGCTTTCAAGGCGATATCACCAACTTCTTTTATGCAGTACCTACCTTAATCTGTTGTCTGATAGGAGGTGCCTTGGCAGGAATATTAGTATGGAAAATCCGTTCGTGCGATTGTGCCCGGAAGATAAATTAAGGAGGAAAGAACAATGAGCGAATGGTTACAGACCTATAATGAATTCTTTGGCATGTATCATGCCGGAATCATCACATCTATTTTCGGAGCTTTTGCCGTCACCTTTACCGTGTTGATGAGTTGGCCTAAATTAGTAAAGGACTTTGGTCCGATAGGTGGATTTATGGCAGCTGCTCTTATTATCGGTACTTTTTGGGTGGTCAATCACAAACTGCCCGGCTTTGGTTTCTCCACCGGACTGCTGAATGACGCCGACGGTCTGCCAATGCAATTCTGCCTGATTCATCAGGGAAATCGGGGTAGTGCTCCTTGGGTAGATATGGGATGGGCGATTGCGATGGGCTTCATTCTGGCCGACGTACTTTGCGCACCGAAAGGGACACGCGGCGGACTGCTGAAAGAAGCCTTCCCCCGTTGGCTGGTGATTATCCTCGGAGGTATCGTAGGTGGTATTTTCGTCGGACTTACCGGATACACGAATGCGGCACTCTGATCCTATTAATTGAAAAAGAAAAAGAGATTATGTATATATTAGCACATGACTTGGGTACCAGCGGCAACAAAGCAACCTTATTCGATGAATCGGGATTACTGATTGCTTCACGTACAGCCGCATACCCTACAGATTACGCTTCCGGCAATCGGGCGGAACAGAATCCGCTCCATTGGTGGAAAGCGATTGTAGATACCACGCAGGCACTTCTCAAACTGGTATCTCCCAATGATATTGCCGGTGTGGCACTTAGCGGACAAATGATGGGTTGTCTTTGTGTGGATAAAAACGGTCATCCGCTTCGTCCTCACATGCTTTATTGCGACCAGCGTTCGCAGGAAGAAGAGACTATTCTTTCCGAAAAGATAGACCCGCTTCATTTCTATGAAATCACGGGACACCGAATCAGCGCTTCCTATTCCATTGAGAAATTGATGTGGGTAAAGAAACACGAACCGGAAATCTTTGCACAGACAGCCAAGATGTTGAATGCCAAGGATTATATCAATTTCCGTCTCTGCGGTACTCTAGCCACTGATCCCTCGGATGCTTCGGGTACCAATGCATACGATCTGAACCGTTGGCAATGGAGTGAAGAAATCATAGAAGCTGCCGGACTCGACCTTTCCCTATTCCCGGAAGTCCGTTCATCTATCGACGTGATCGGTGAAGTGACCAACGAAGCTGCCCGTGAGACAGGACTGCTTGCCGGAACACCCGTAATCTGTGGTGGAGGCGATGGTAGTTGTGCCGGAGTAGGCGTCGGCTGTGTGGCTCCGGGTAGCGCATACAACTATCTGGGTTCTTCTTCCTGGGTAGCTCTGACAGTAGAAAAACCGATTGTAGACGAACAACGCCGCACCATGAACTGGGCGCACGTGGTGCCGGGTATGCTGCATCCGTCGGGAACGATGCAGGCGGCAGGTTCTTCCTACAATTGGATGATTAACCAACTCTGCCAGCACGAGCAGGCATTGGCTACTCAATTCGGACGTAGCGTGTTCGAACTGATTGACGAACAGATTCTTTCCTCTCCGATAGGAGCCAATAAACTCCTATTCCTACCTTATATGCTTGGTGAACGTACTCCCCGTTGGAATGTAGACGCCAAAGGAGCATTTATCGGTCTGACGCTGGGGCATACACATGGTGATATGCTACGTGCTGTGATGGAGGGAATTACCCTCAATCTGGGATTTATCGTCAATATCTTCCGCAAACACGTTCCCATCGACCAGGTGACGGTGATTGGAGGATGTGCGCAGAATCCTGTATGGCGCCAGATGATGGCAGACATCTATCAGGCAGAAATCCGTGTACCTAATTATCTGGAAGAGGCTACTTCGATGGGAGCGGCTATTCTGGCAGGTATCGGTGCGGGAGTCTTTAAAGACTTCTCTGTGATAGACCGCTTTGTCCGTATCGAACAGACTGTGCAGCCGATTCAGGAAAACGTGAAGAAGTATGAGGCTTGGATGCCTGTTTTTGATAAAGCTTATCACGCTTTGTGCGATATGTATACTGAAATTGCAAAAACTGAACTAGATTCTATATAAAACCTAATAATCAAATGAAAACAGTAATAGTGCCGGCTCCCGGCAAAATTGAAATACGACAGGTGGGAACTCCTGTTATCAATGCTTATCAGGCATTGGTGAAAACGGAAATGGTCGCTTTGTGTAATGCGACTGACAGTAAACTGATAGCCGGAAAATTCCCCGGAGTGGATACTTACCCGCTGGCTTTGGGACATGAGAATGCCGGAATTGTAGTAGCTGTCGGTGAAAAAGTACGTAATTTTAAGGTAGGCGACCGTGCTATTGGTGGTCTTATTTCCGATTTTGGTGCGCAAGGTGTCGACAGCGGCTGGGGTGGTTTCAGCGAATATGTAGTAGTGAATGACTTTGAAGTACTGAAAGAAGAGGGACTGGCTACACCCGAACAGGGATGCTGGGACAGTTTTGAGATTCAGAACACAGTCCCTTCACATGTGCAACCGGAAGAAGCAGTTATCTCTTGTACCTGGCGCGAAGTGTTGGGAGCTTTCAAGGATTTCAATCTGACTCCGGGGAAAAAGGTGATCGTAGTAGGCTCTGGTCCTGTAGGATTGAGCTTTGTGAAGTTGGGTAAATTGTTCGGTCTGGGACAGATTGATATTGTCGATATGCTTCCCGCTAAACTGGAAGTAGCCCGTCGGATGGGAGCAGACAACGGATATACACCCGCTGAAATCAGTACTTCGGAATTTATTGCCGCGGCTAATCGCTCTTATGATGCTGTCATTGATGCGGTAGGACTGGATGTAGTCGTAAATTCCGTATTACCATTAGTGAAGATGGGTGGAGATGTTTGTGTCTATGGCGTCATGACTAAGAATCCAACTTTCGACTTATCGAAAGCTCCTTATAACTTCGACCTGCACATGCATCAATGGCCTACCCGTTCCGAAGAAAAGGCGGCAATGACCACATTGGCACAATGGATTGAAGAGGGCAGACTTTCTGCATCCGACTTTATCACGCATCGCTTTGCGATAGAAGAAATAGAAGAAGCCTTTGCTGCCGTGAAACGGGGTGAAGTATTGAAATGCGTATTGACTTTTTAAGAAACAGCATATTTATAATAACTTATTAAACGACTCAAAATAATGGAAAAGAAAAATATAAACGAAGTGATTGCAGAATTATCAGTAGAACAGTTGGCAGGTATGATCGACCATACATTCCTGAAACCTTTCGGTGATGCATCGCCTATTGAGAAACTTTGTGCGGAAGCCCGTCAGTATCAGTTTGCGATGGTAGCCATCAATCCTGCGGAAGTAGAAACTTGTGTGAAGTTGCTTGAAGGATCGGGAGTACGTGTAGGAGCCGCTATCGGTTTTCCGTTGGGACAGAACACAGTAGAGTGCAAAGCATTTGAAACCCGTGATGCCATTGCCAAAGGTGCTACTGAAATAGATACAGTCATCAATGTTCGTGCTTTACAGAAAGGACAGACTGAAATCGTAAAGAAAGAGATTGAAGACATGGTCTCTATCTGCAAACCTGCCGGTGTGATCTGTAAGGTCATTCTTGAAACTTGCTATCTGACGGATGAAGAGAAAGAAACCGTATGTCGTATAGCTAAAGAAGCCGGAGTGGATTTTGTGAAAACCTCTACCGGATTCGGTACAGCAGGAGCAACAGTGCATGATGTAGCATTGATGCGTCGTGTGGTAGGACCTACTATCGGAGTGAAAGCAGCAGGTGGTATTCGTGATCTGGATTCTGCGTTGGCATTGATTCAGGCGGGCGCTACCCGTATCGGTACATCAAGCGGTATTCAGATTGTGGAATCCTATAAGGAGCTGAAGAAAGGTTTGTAATCGTTCTTTTTTCAGGAAGGTAAATTTAAGGTAAATAAGAAGATAAAATGATAAGATCGAAATTAATGAAGCTGTTGAAGTGTGGGATGGCATGCTGTGTGTTTCTCTCCATTGTAGCATGGCAGACGAAAGACACTTCCCTTCAGCCTACCGACGCGAAAGGTTTTATCGTCGAGATTCAGAAGAAGTACGCGGAAATTCAGGCGATAAAACAGAAAGGTAATCAGGAAGAAACAGAAAACAAGATAAAAGCCGTGCACCGGAGATTGACGCGTGCCTATCCAGTCTATTACGATTGGTGGCTACAGGATGGAACAACGGGTGATGTAGACTGGTTTAATAAGAGTTTTAATCAGGAACTTTCCGTGCGTTTACAGAAACTGAACATCAAAGCTCCCGTGACTAATACTCCGGAAAGCATCGAATCGGCTTTCCTTTCTTATCTGAAAGCGTGTGAACAAAGACGTATCAAGCGTTTGGAAGCCTTCACAGCAGATAAACCGGAGATTGTTTTCACAAAGTACAGAACGTTGCGTCCCTCTTTCTTTGCTTATACCGAAGGGGTGTCGGATGCCCGTGCTGAATGCAACTACATTGCGGGCGGTGCGTTGGCGAAATTGAAGATGAATGGAATTTGGGCGGAAGTAGAAACCATGCTGACAGATGAAGAAGGAGTAGTGCGTGATCCGAATCTTCATTTTGATGGTCAGCATCTGCTTTTCTCCTGGAAGAAATCCCGCAAGGAAGACGACTTCCATCTGTATGAAATGGATTTAAAGACACGGGAAATCAAGCAGTTGACTTTCGGGAAAGGACATGCCGACATTGAAGGTATTTACTTGCCGGATGACAATATCCTGTTCAACTCTACCCGTTGCGGAAGTACGGTAGACTGCTGGTTTACGGAAGTCAGCAATATGTATCTCTGCGACAGGGAGGGGCGTTATATGCGTCAGGTTGGTTTCGACCAGGTACATACGGTAACACCGACTTTGTTGGATGACGGTCGGGTGGTCTATACTCGTTGGGATTACAATGACCGTGGCCAGGTATGGGCACAGCCTTTGTTCCAGATGAATCCCGATGGAACAGGACAGGCTGAATATTACGGAATGAACAGCTGGTTCCCGACAACGGTGGCACAGATTCGCCAGATTCCCGGCACTCGTAAGTTGATGGCAGTTTTTATGGGTCACCATACTCCTCAACATGGCAAACTGGGTATTATAGATCCCGAAGCCGGGCGTGATGAGAATGAAGGTGTTATGTTCGTAGCTCCGGTTCACAAACCGGAACCGGAACGTATTGACGGTTATGGAAAGTTTACCGATCAGTTCCAGTATCCTTTTCCATTGAGCGAGACGGAATTTTTAATATCGTATACTCCGTTGGGTTATTACGTCGGACATCCGATGGAATTTGGCGTTTATTGGATGAATGCGGACGGAGAACGTGAATTACTCGTATCCGATGCACGCATATCCTGCAACCAGCCTGTGTTGGTCGCTCCCCGTAAACGTCCGTTCCGCCGTTCATCTTCGGTAGATTATACAAAGAATGAAGGCGTATATTATATGCAGAATATCTACGAGGGTAATGGATTGAAAGGTGTGAAACCGGGAACTATCAAACAGTTGCGTGTGGTGGAAATCCAGTTCCGTGCAGCAGGTGTAGGTGAAGTGAACGGTAATGATAAAGGTGGAGGAGCTATCATGAGTTCTCCGGTAGGAGTGGGCAATGCTGCCTGGGATGTGAAGAGAGTGTTGGGAGTGACGGAAGTATATCCTGACGGTTCCGCATTCTTTAAAGTTCCTGCACGCAGACCGCTTTATTTTCAGGCATTGGACGAAAACGGGCGTGTGGTGCAAACTATGCGTAGCTGGTCTACTTTGCAGCCGAATGAAGTGCAGAGTTGTGTAGGATGCCACGAACATAAGAACACGGTTCCCGTAGCAGGGCATCCGGTATCCATGGCAATGAATAAAGGTGTCAAGGCATTGGCTCCGGAAGATGAGATGGGCGAACGTAATTTCAGTTACCTGAAAGAAATCCAACCTATCTGGGACAAGCATTGTATCTCTTGTCACGATGGAGTGAAGCAACCAATGAGCCTGAAAGGCGAATTGAAAGTAATGGATAAACGAAGCAAAAGAAAATATACGGATTCGTATCTGAACCTGACTCATGCCACCCAGAAAAAAGAAGAGGGATCATGGAGAGGTAACGCACATCATCCGGAAGTAAACTGGATCAGTGCTTTGTCCGAACCTACGTTGTTGCCGCCTTATTTTGCAGGCTCCAACACGAGCAATCTGATTAAACGTTTGGAAAGCGGACATGGAGGTACTAAACTGACTCCGCAGGAAATACGAAAAGTAGCTCTCTGGATTGATTTGCTTGTGCCTCAAATCGGAGACTACCGTGAAGCGAACAACTGGTCGCAAAAGGATCTCGACTTCTACAACTATTATGATAAGAAGCGGGAAGCAGCCCGTGCGGAAGATCAGGAGAATATTCGTCAATACATTCAATCCCTTCAAACTAAACAAGAGAAAAAATGAAAAAGAAGATATTGATACCTGTTGGTATGGCTGCTATATTTCTTTGTGCGTCTTGGCAAGAAGCGGAAACGACGGTTTCACCGGACCGTTTGTTTCTGGCAGACAACGGGAAATCCTTGTTTGTAACAAACAGGGCAGGCTGTGAAATTATCAAGATGTCGTCCGACGGACAGAAAATGGAAAAGAAAGTCTCTTTCTCGTCCCCTGTCAATGCCATGACGCAGGATGCGAATGGTAAACTCTGGGTGGTATGTGACGGAAACTACGGTACCATGTACGAACTGGATGGAAAGAAACTCTCTGTACAATCCAAAACAAAAAGCGGAGCTACTCCTTCGGATATTCTGTATAATCCGTTGTCTAAATCTCTTTGGGTTACGCAGCGGTTCAACAACGAACTCTGGGAGATTGATCCGGCCACCCGTAAGGTGAAAACAAAAATAGCTGTCGGTCGCGAACCAGTGTCGATGGCTGCCTTTGCAGGTGATTCCTGTCTGCTGATAGCCAATAATCTGCCGGAAATGCCTTCTACGCCTTATCCGATTGCAGTACAGCTCGATATGGTAGATGTACTTTCGAAAAAGGTTTCGGGACGTGTTATGTTGCCGAACGGTTCTACGGATGTGAAGTCGGTAGCGGTGGATAAGAATCATACTTTCGCGTATGTCACTCATTTAATCTCCCGCTATCAGTTGCCTACCAATCAGCTGGATAGAGGATGGATGGCTACAAATACATTATCCATCATTGATTTGAAAGCTAGAAAGTGGCTCACTTCCGTCATCTTAGACACTCCACAGAAAGGAGCAGCCAATCCGTGGTCGGTAATTGTTACTCCGGATGATAAGCAGATCATAGTAGCTGCTGCCGGTAGTCAGGAATTGGTGCGCATCGATCGTATAGCTTTGCATGAACGTCTTGGCAAAGCGAAACAAGGAGAAATGGTTACTCCTTCCATGAAAGCGTGGGGGAATATACCTAATGATGCGGGATTCTTGTATGGCATCCGTGACTTCATTCCTACACAGGGAAAAGGTCCGTGTTCGGTCGTAGCTACGGGAGGTAAAATTTATACTGCCAACTATTATACGTCGGAATTGGTGTCTATGGATTTGAACGGTAAGAATGTGCAGAAGCAGATTCTGGGTGCTCCATTGGCTTTCACTAAAGTTGGTAAGGGAGATATGTACTTCCATGATGCAACCATTTGTTTCCAGAACTGGCAAAGTTGTGCAACCTGTCATCCGAATGATGCACGCATGGACGGGCTTAACTGGGACTTGCTGAATGATGGCATGGGTAATCCGAAAAACACGAAAACACTCTTGCTTTCCCATCAAACTCCGCCTTGTATGGCGACCGGTATTCGTAAAAATGCCGAAGTAGCCGTTCGTTCGGGAGTGAAATATATCCTGTTTATGGAGGGAAATGATGAGATCTACGAATCTATCGACGAATATCTGAAATCTCTGAAGCCTCTGCCAAGCCCTTATCTTGAGAATGGTAAACTTTCTGCGAAAGCGAAAAGAGGAAAGAAGATATTTGAAGAAAACTGCGCGAGTTGCCATTCCGGAGAATACTATACGGATCAGAAGCAATATAAAGTGGATTGGACTACCGGACCTGATAAAGGACTGGCTATGGACGTTCCTGCTCTGAACGAATGTTGGCGTACGGCTCCTTATTTGTATGACGGTCGTAGCTA
Organism: Bacteroides sp.; assembly: GCA_019412865.1. Classification (GTDB taxonomy): domain Bacteria; phylum Bacteroidota; class Bacteroidia; order Bacteroidales; family Bacteroidaceae; genus Bacteroides. Next base: position 8,319 of record DXOJ01000807.1, read on the forward strand.
TTCGATGAAAGATATGTTAAAGGTACACGGACCTCATAAGCCTGTTTCTGATAAAGAACTGGAAGAGTTGGAGGAATATGTATTGTCTTTGTAATTTTGAATGATTAGTTATGACAAGAATATATAGTGCGATTTTGATATTTCTGTTCTCTGCACCCCTGTTGGCACAGACCCGGACGTTTGCAGGAACAGATTATTCACAGGGAATCGTCTTTGTGATGGAAAACAATCAGATTGTATGGCAGCACAAAGCTCCCGATTCTAATGATTTATGGGTATTGCCTAATGGCAATATCCTTTTCACCACTGGGCATGGGGTACTCGAAATGACCCGTCAGAATGATACAATCTTCCATTACGAGTCTAAAAGTCCGGTCTTTGCCTGTCAGCGGTTGAAGAACGGCAATACGTTTGTGGGTGAATGTACCACGGGGCGTATGCTGGAAATCTCTCCTAAAGGTAAGATTGTGAAAGAAGTCTGCATCCTGCCGGAGGGAGTGAAAGAGAAAGGTTTTGCATTTATGCGTAATGCACGTCGCTTGGATAACGGGCATTTTCTGGTAGCACATTACGGACCGCAATGTGTGACGGAATATGACACGAACGGCAAAGAGGTGTGGAAACTGGATGTTCCCGGCGGACCGCATTCTCTGACTCGTCTGCCCAATGGGCATACGTTGATTGCCGTAGCAGATAAAGACCAGAATCCGAGAATTATCGAAGTAACGGCAGACGGAAAGACTGTTTGGGAATTATCGAATGCGGATATCCCTGGAAAACCGTTGAAGTTTTTGGGAGGTTTTCAGTATTTTTCTGACGGACGCATCCTGATAACGAACTGGACGGGACATGTGAATCCAAAAGAAAAGGTACACATGTTGTTGGTAGACCGTCAAAAGAAAGTGCTTTATTCTTTGGAGAATACTCCGGGATTGAAGACGATGTCATCTGTCTATAGCATGGACGTTCCGGCAGGTGTTGCTTCCTATCATTAAAAAGTATATATCATCAGAAAAACATTGAAATTTGCAGTATGAAGTATCATCGAATCACATGTAATTTGTATAAAACGACAGGAAACAGTTGGGAACAGATGGCGGAGGAATTACTTTCATCCGCTGTCCGCGAAGAGAGGGTGCTCCGTCTTGTACTCTTTACACGCTGTACGGATAATCAGGAATACAAGTTTCAGCGTTCCTTTCTGGAACAATGGGTGGAGCGGCATTTCGTTTCTCCCCGTCCGGTTGTTTCGCTGGTGGCTCAAAAGCCTTTGGTAGCAGACTTGGTATTGGAGGTACATTCGTTGGTGGAAATTACGGATGAGGCAGTCACCATAGAGGAACAAATCACTTCTTCCTCTGTCCGCTACCTGCGGATCATGACTCCTCACTATCGGGAAATAATAGTAGGGGGACTTTACGCAGATGATTTGAATCTTCCTGTTCGTGAACAATCGGAACAGGCTTTCAGAAAGGCGGAAGAGATCTTAAAGACGGAGCAGATGAATTTTGGCGACATTGTCCGTCAGTGGAATTATCTGGAAAATATCACGGATATTGCACATGGCAATCAGTGTTATCAGGATTTCAATGATGTGCGTACCCTGTTCTATGCTTCTTCGGAGTGGGAATCAGGTTATCCGGCGGCAACGGGGATTGGCACACAGCATGGCGGCGTTCTGATTGATTTCAATGCTGTCAGTGGAGAAGTGGATATTGCTCCTTTAGATAACGACTGGCAACGAGCTGCTCATGTCTATTCGGATGAGGTATTGATTAGCCATCGGGCAGATAGGAAGAAAGGAACACCTAAATTTGAAAGAGGAAAGTCACTGTCCGACCGTCGGCAGGAGGTGATTTATATTTCCGGCACAGCTGCTATCCGTGGCGAGGAAAGTGTAACGACCGGAGATGTTCTTTCTCAAACGGAAATCACTCTTGAAAATATCCAGCATTTGATTGGCTTGGAAGAGGGTAGGGAGAAACTACCGGAACATTCCGGTAAGTTGGGACTTCTTCGTGTATATCTCAAGAATGAAGAGGATGCGTCAGCAGTGAAAGCAGACTTGGATAAACTCTGTCCGGACATTCCTATCGTATATCTTTATGCGGATGTATGCAGAGAGGAATTGCTGGTAGAAATTGAAGGAATTGCTTATCTATAAAAGCCTCATTTATAAAAGCATTGTTTATTATAAAAGAAAAACAGATGAAATTGATTCGACTGATCGCTTCACCGGTATTGATGTACATATTAGCGGGACTTTATGCCCTGATATTGGCGGTAGCCACTTTAGTGGAAAACTCTTATGGTCCTGCCGTTGCCCGTGAATCTTTTTATTATGCCCCCTGGTTTATACTGTTGCAGTTGTTGCAGGCAGCTAATTTATTGGCTATGTTCTTTCAGGGAAGCTATTTTAAGAGAATTAGTAAAGGCAGTCTGATTTTTCATGGAGCTTTTCTTTTTATCTGGTTGGGGGCTGCTGTTACTCACTATGTAGGAGTGACGGGTATCATGCATATCCGTGAAGGGGAAACGGCAAATAGCATGATGAAAGAGGAAGGAACAGGGATGGAAAATGCTTCCCTGCCTTTCTCTGTAACTCTGGAAGATTTCCGGTTGCAGCGCTATCCGGGTTCTCATAGTCCGATGTCTTATGAAAGTGACCTGGTGATTAAGAGAGAAAATGAATCTCCTTTACAGGCAACCATACGAATGAATAAAGTGATTGATGTGAATGGTTACCGTCTGTTCCAGTCTTCATTCGATTCTGACGAACAAGGTACCGTGTTATCAGTGAGCTATGACCGTCCCGGTATGCAGCTTACATATACGGGATATTTCCTTTTACTGGTAGGTTTTGTCTTGACATTGTTCAGTAAGAAATCCCGTTTCGGGCGGTTGCGTAAAGAATTGGGAGAAATGAAAAAGAATACCCCTTTCTGCTTATTGCTCTTTCTGACTGTATCCGGCATCTTCAATATGCAGGCATTGCGTGCACAACAACCGGCTGTCTCTTCACAACAATCTCTCCTCGCTTCACAATTACCTTGTGTTTCTTCCTTACATGCCGAAAAGTTTGGCAGTCTGGTAGTGCTTAACCCTAACGGACGCCTCGAACCCGTCAACAGTTATACATCTGCCATTTTACGCAAATTGTATGGAGCCGATAAACTGAATGGCATTAATTCAGATCAATTCTTTTTGAATCTACTTTCTTTTCCCGATGAATGGGGCGCTTTTCCTTTTATCAAAGTTGATAATAAAGAACTTCTTCAACGCTTCGGCAGAGATGGCAAATACATTGCCTGGCAAGATGTGTTTGATGCAGACGGTAACTATATCCTGACGAATGAACTGAACACAATTTACGCTAAACCGGCTGCGGAGCGAAAACGATTGGACTCGGATTTATTAAAACTGGATGAATCAGTAAACATCGTATATCGCATCATGCAACACCAACTGTTACCGCTTTTCCCGGATGGAAATGATTTGCAGGGAAAATGGTATTCACCGGGTGATGACTTGAGCGCTTTTCATGGGAAAGATTCTCTATTTGTAACTAAAATCATGGATTGGTATATCTATGAGCTAGGAAATGGAGTTCGTTCCAACAACTGGAAGGAAGCAGACAAGGTAGTTGAAATGATGAATGTCTACCAACAAGCAAAGGCTAAAGTCCCCGCTATTGACAACCGAAAAGTGAAAGCCGAACTTCTCTATAATCAATTGGATTTATTTTTCTGGTGTCGTCTGGCTTACTTGATTTTGGGTGGTATCCTACTTTTCATTGCCTGCGGAGAGATTATTGCGGACTTTAAATGGGGAAGAAAAATTAGCAGTATTCTGATTGCTCTTCTGGCAATCGCTTTTCTCACACATACGGGAGGTGTCTTGTTACGTTGGTATATTTGCGGACATGCCCCTTGGGCAAATGCTTACGAGTCGATGATATGTACTTCCTGGATGCTGGTAGGTAGTGGACTACTGTTTGCCCGCCGATTCCGTATTCTTCCCGCATTGGCAGGACTATTGGGCGGAATCATGCTTTTTGTAGCAGGACTTAATCACCTGAATCCGGAAATAACTCCTTTAGTTCCGGTACTTCAATCTTATTGGCTGATGTCTCACGTCGCTATCATTATGATCGGTTACGTCTTTTTTGCTCTTTGTGCGCTGACAGGGTTGTTTAATCTTGTATTGATGAGTTTACTTTCCGCCACCAACCGGGTGAAACTCTTGTTCCGCATCCGTGAACTGACACTGCTGAACGAAATGGCAATGATTCTCGGTCTGTTCTTTATGACCGCCGGAACATTTCTTGGAGCTATCTGGGCAAATGTCTCCTGGGGCAGATATTGGGGATGGGACCCTAAAGAAACCTGGGCATTGATTTCAATCGTTGTCTATGCATTGGTGCTTCATATCCGCTTTATTCCCCTCCTAAAAGGAAAGACCACCTGGTGTTTTAATCTGCTTTCCGTCGTTGCCGTCCTTTCGGTTATAATGACTTGGTTTGGGGTGAACTACTATTTGAGCGGTCTGCATTCTTATGGAAAAACCGAAGGAGGAGATTTCTTGTTGTGGATATGGGGATTGGGCGTATGCCTCGTACTTGTTTTAGCGTTGTTTGCCCGCAGACGTTTAAAGAAACTCTCTGCCACATTTTCGTCTTTCTTTTAAGTATTATACGGGGAGAAACAAAAATGTGGCAGATCATATAATCAATGACTTATCTCTGAAAATAGCCGAAAATAAGAGAAGTTTACAGGAAACATATACGGTGTTTCTGCTTTTTTCGGAAGGAAAACTGCATTTTATTGCCAATTATTTGAACTTCAGTATTTTGATTGTTCTATTGTCGTGTTTCCATCCTTTTTCTATTTCTGCATATTGTTCCAGTTCTTTGGTTGTGATCCCTCGTCCCGTATTCAGTCCCATCTTTTTATATACTTGTTTCAGCATACTTTTCACTTCCTGAACGGAAAGTTCCGAACCTATGGGAAAAGTACGTTGGATAGAGCTACGCATCTGCACGGATTGTTTAATCGTATGCTCACTGCTTACATTCAATGCAGCCCGCAATTTATTCTCGTTGTAATCTGATTCACGAATGAAATCTCCTCCAAATCGGCAAAAACAATCGTATATATACCTGTCATTGGTCGTAGTAAGCAGATTTCCCAGCATACGTTGGTAGCGTTTTTGCACTTTCTTGTCAGTAGTGCGGCTCATCTTCTCCATTTCTTCCAGCTTGCGGACGATCAACTCTGCCCGTTTCTTTTTTGCCAAGCGATGCTGGATTGCCATACGTTCATTATCCGAAACCGGCATGAGACGTTCCTCATGAGAGAATATAAAATAATCGGTCTGTTGATAGGCACTGCAAAGCAGATCGGTGGACGTATATAGTCGCTTCACTTGCTCTTTCTCATATAAATTTGCTATTAGAAACGGATCAGGTTTTCCATTCGCATCCAGATAGGGGAGATATGAATTTTCTCCGATAGCTTCCTGCAACAAAGTACGTTCACCAATATTGGAGGTTTGTGCCAGTTGAGTTTTCCATCCGTTGAAGATATGGGAAGCGCCTTGTATCCAACTATCAATCTCATTGGCTGACATACATTCCAGATCCGGCCGGATGGAAGCGATATGTGTCACGGTATTTACTCCCCCTCGGAATCGTCCGATGATTTGAATGGCTTCGGTAGTAGGATCGATAACCGATTGGGTTGCGCCATGCAAATCACTGATGAGAATCACATGTGGCGGGTTTTTACATAAGATATCCACCGCGGAGTAGAAACGTGAAGTGAAGAAGTTGTAACGTTCCAGTTCGGTAATCATCATTGATTTTTTGCGTCGGTTGCCTTTCCATAGTTTGTATTGTCCGTCTTCACTACAAAAAGTACAGGCATTGTTCAATTCGGGAATCAATCGATAGAAACTATCTATCGAATCGATACTGTTGCAGAAAATGCAGACCGTGCCGCGCTTCGCTTCAATCACCTCCTGCAAAGTTTCCAGAACATTGTTGGTGGTGATTAGTTTCAGCTTTTGCCGATATTCGTAATCCGGCTGAATCAGTACCCGCATGAAACTGTCGAAGCTATTGTCTTTTTCGGGTACGATGGGAGTAGCCGAAATCAATGCCTTATGCTGAAAATGGAAAAAATCATTCATCGGTTCGCGGATAGAATCACGATAATGCACGTCCTGCACTAGCTTTTCACATTCATCAAACAAGATGAAACATTCTGTATACATATCTATATCTACAGCCAGCATGGCTTCCTTGATTTTGGTGAAGCCTTCGGGAGTAGTCAACAGTTTGTAATGTTTGTCTTGGTTCTTCTCCAGAAAGTCTGTGATTTGCCGGACGCTGACTCCTTTATAGATAGCCAATGAGTTTTTGTGTACCTTTGCTTTAGACTCAATAACAGGCACGTTGGGCTCGATAATAATAGACTTTCGGAGTGCCGTCAATTCGCAGTGTGTAGCTCCCAATCCGGGAAGGAGTTTATTAATGATACAATTGGTCGGGATAAAGTCTTTGCCGGCACGTTTCAATGCATCCGCAAAGTATTCACCTTTTCGGATGGAATAAATTCTATCGTATTCCATGTTGTTTTAGTATTTTCGTTTGTTGTGTCTTTCCGGATTATATTTCTCAAATCCGGCTGCTGTTATCGCCTTTTTCAAACGTTTTTCAGCTTTGAATACAACATTCTTCACTTCTATGGATTCTGCGGGGCACGTGTAAAAACCTGTGTTTTCGTTTGTTATTTTTTGCTATAAAAAATC
>DXOJ01000808.1 GCA_019412865.1 Bacteroides sp.
TTTATTAACAATGCGTCTGGTAAATCTGATGAGGCGAAGATTTGGATTCAAAAGGGAATTGATAAAGCTAAAGATTGGTATGGTGAAGACAGTGTACAAGTAGCTGAAATGAATATTGAAAAAGCGCAGAATATATCTGATCCGAATCAGAAGTTAGAGATATTAAAGGTGGCATTAGAGATTCTTCTTGATAAAGTAGGAATGTATGATAATAGAACTAAAAAGGCATACCGATGCATATGGAAATGTTGGGAAAAAGAAACTAATGAACCAATTGAACTTGCATTACAATGGCTTAAGAAGAATTTGTCCAATGAAGATTTTTTGAAAGTATATAGTTGGGGTAGAAGTAATCATAAAATATCAGGTAAGGAGTCCTGCAAATAAAAGTCAAGCCCTAAAATGAGAAAACGCTCCACAATTTTTGCGGAGCGGAAGAAGGACATAACAATACAGACTGGAGAAATAGCTTCGCCAGCCGGAGACATGGGTTTAGGAGTTTGTTTACGCTTGGGGTGCGTTCTTGGTATCAAATGCCTCCAGGCATTCTTTCACACGGGCGTAATAGATTCGCAGGAACTTGTTCTGCGTAGCGGTCATGTAGACAAAGTAGGGCTTGCCTTCGGCACGCTTCTTGTTCAGGAACTGGTACACCGGTTCGTCTGTGGGAGCTTTTTTCAGGCATGTACAGACTATTTGGTAGAGCGTTTTCCGCAGATGTGGAGAGCCGCGCTTCGTGGTCGGATTACTCTTGGAAACATGCTTTCCGGACTCGTCAACGGCTGGATTGACACCGGCAAAACCAACAATGGAACTGCGGTGAGGGAACCGACGCACATCGCCGATTTCGGCTATAAGCTGTGCAGCGGTGATTTCTCTAACACCGTACATGGCCACCACGGTATCGTATTCCGGTAATTGCTTGTCCAGACGAGTCATCTCTGCACGCATTGCAGCCAATGTTTCTTTCCCGGCGATCAACTGCTGAGCGGCCATTGTTATGAGCAATTTGATTAAGAAATCATCTTCTGGACGGACGCTTATTTCCTGTACCTATCATGCGGATAAAAGCCTGAAGAGCTTAACGGACGTGTCCGGTAAGACAGTACATTATGGCTATGACAGACTGGGACGTTTGGAACGTATCTGTGATGATAATGGAGAAGAAATTGTCCGGTACGGCCATACTGCCGGAGGAAAGCTCAAGGAAATCCGCCACGGAAACGGGATGCATACAGCCTATGAATATGATACAGATGATAATATCATCAGGCTTACACTCAAGAACGAGAAGGGCATTGTTTTCTCCGATTTCAGGTATGAGTATGACTTAAATGGGAATCGTATATTAAAATCAGGAAGCTGCCTCCTGCCAGTTGAGGACAAAATAAAGGAGCAGGTGGTTCGGTACCGATATGATTGTATGGACCGGCTGATGGAAGAACAATATGATGGAAAGCCTGTCGAATATATCTATGACAGGTGTGGGAATCGTCTGGTAAGGGTGGATAGTGATGGCAAAGAGGAGTATAATTATAATCGCAAAAACCAGTTGATCAGCCGTAAAAAAGGCACGGAATCTGTTGAATATCGGTATGATTTGCAAGGTAATATACTGGAAGAAGCGGATGGTCTGGGAAAGACAGAATATCATTACAATGCCTTTAACCAGCAGACAACTACGTTTATGAATAATGGTCAGATACAGGAAAATCAGTATGATGCAGAATACTTACGGGCTGGAATCTCTGAAAATGGTAAAGGTACCGTATTCCTGTATTATAATGGGGAGTTATTGGCGGAGTCTGAGCTAAATGATACTGTAAGAAACCGTTATATCCTGGGGTATGGTGTTGCAGCGAGTTGGCAAAAGGAGGGATATCATTCTTATCATCTGGACGAGCAGAATAGTACAGCATATATTACAGAGGCCGGACAGGGGATAGAGAACAGTTATCAGTATGACGCTTTCGGAGCATTTCGCTGTAAAGAAGAGAATATCCATAACCGGATACTGTATACGGGGCAGCAGCATGACCAGGTGACGGGGCAGTATTACTTGCGGGCCAGGTATTATAATCCAGTGGTGGGAAGATTCCTTCAGGAGGATGTGTACCGTGGAGATGGGCTGAATTTATATGCATATTGCGAAAACAATCCGATTGTATTTTATGACCCGAGTGGATATAAATCAAGTTCGTTTTTGCCAGATGAACTATCATCAGGGGTGTATGGGAATTTAACAAGCACGTTTGGAGGAGCAAAAACAACTGGCCTGACTCCTCATCATATGCCATCAGATTTATATATGAGTTCCAGATATGGAGTTGATACTGACAGTGGGTTTGCAATGCTACTTGAAACTACATATTATAATAGAGGAGGGCGTCACGGTAAAACACAAAGTTATGGAAGGCCATCTAGTGAATATAAAGAGCGGTATTTATCCTGTCTCTTATACA
>DXOJ01000809.1 GCA_019412865.1 Bacteroides sp.
ATATTATATATTACAAAGAAAATCAATTAAAAGAATAATCAATTATCATTTTAGCCCTATTACTTATCAATATAGTTGTTGCCAAACTTCCGTGAATGGGTATTAATTGTTAAGAATTATTATTCTTTTAAATAATTCATAAAGGATAGTCCTATCCTTTAAGCCCGAAACGCCACATGTGCTTGATCGTTTCCTAACGCTTGTTCGACACTACTCCCAAGAATTGGTATAATCTTGCTATGGTTATATACCGCCTGATTTTGTCTTTTTATATAATCACTCGCTCTGGTAAGGTAGTAAAAATTTATACCCTTTCCCCCTCAGCATGACTTCCGATTCTCGCACCTCTTCTACATAGAGGCGGTGTATCCCTACTTTTATTTTTCCATGCGCAGTGGAGTAACTGAGGACATTCAAGTCGATGGAATCGCCTTGTACGGGATTCACAATGGGGGCGATCTTGATGTGAGAGCCATCGTGGGTTATGATCCGTCCGCCATAAGGGCGGGCGCTGTCTATGATCCATGTGCCTGCTCTTTTTCTTCTGACTATCATTTTGTTGTTCAACATCACGTAATATGAACTGTTGCGGGTGTCGTACCATCCGGGCACGGTCAATTCTCCTTCAGGCTTCACTTTGATATGGATGGTTTTCTGTTCTTTTCCGTCTTCGGATATGGCGGTAACTTCAGCCTCTCCTTCGTATTTGGGCATTATTTCGAGCATGCCGGTAGAGCCGTCCCATTTTATATCCATTACGTCTGCCGGATCGTTTTCCTGTAGTGTGACGCGTTCTCCTCCTCCCGAAATGCTCACGAACTTGCTTATGTCTTTAGGACGGAGTTGAACAATGGGATGGCTTATGCCCAATTCGGGGAAAGTCACGTTGATTTTCAGCCGTACACGCTTGTCGTGCGAGAGGACAGTGGCAAACGTTTCGCCCTCCAGCAATCCTTTCACCTTTAGCGTGTCCATGCTCATTTGCGCAGTGGCTATTTGCGAGTTCTCCACGTTGACGATGTATTTTCCGTTTCCTCCCGAAACGAGGAGCCTTTTTTCCGTTTGCTTATTCAGCGACAATTCGTCAACGTTTTTTTCTTTTCCTATCCGGATGTCCGGATACTCCTCTTTCCGGTCTTCGCAGGCAAAGCTGCAAATAATCGAGAAAGCAACGCACAGTGCGGTTATTCTATTCTTGCTCATAAGTTTGTAAACTGTTTAATAGTTTCTTTATTCTTAAAAATTCTGCACACTCAGCTCATTATACAGGATTTCCCACTCTCGCCCTTCTCCTTCATCGATATGGATTTCCAGTTGAAAATTTTTGTAGTATCCTTCGAAAACGGGGAATTCCAGCGTATTGTTTGCAGGTTGAACAGACTTTCCATCGAGTTTATAAGAGATTTTCGCATTCGGATTCGCCAATTCGTTGTAGTAGAGCTTGAGAAAACGTCCTTTGCATGTAGCATCGGCTTCGATAGTACGCAGATAGGGGATACGGTCTTCTGAATCGACCGACTTTTCGAGGTTTTTCGTTCCGGCGGTCGTTTTCGCGTATTCAGACCTCACTCCGTCTTTTACGGCACATACTTCGATATCGTATGTCTGTCCGGGTGTCAGTTTTTCTATCGTGAACGAATTGCCGGTGATTCCGGTAAATACATGTGCATCGGTTTTTACTTCGTAAGTGGTTCCTTGCATAGTGCTTTTCTTCCATGATACTGTAATTTCTTGCTGGAAACATTCGGTAGAGTTCAGCTCGGGCTTTTCCAGCTTTTGTGTTTCGGGTGTTGAAGAACCTCCCTCTGATTTTGTCAAAGAGATATCATCCAAATAAATTTTCCCGTTTTGTTTGGATGGGAAGATTATACTCATTCCTGCTACGTCTATGTTTTTGTCTTCAGGAATTTTGACCTCCTGCTCGAATTTCACCCATTTGTCTTTTTGGGTAGTGAAGCTGTATTCTTTATCGCCCTTCCAGTCATCGTCATCCTCTGTTCTTTGGTAGAAGTTGAATATGACATTGAATTTCAAATTTTCGTTTGTGCATTTGTGCCAAACGGTCAGTTTATAAGTAGCTCCTTTTTCGACAGGCAATGCTCCTATACGCCAACTCTCAACAGTCTCATCAATAGGGCTGATGGATCCTCCATTGTCAAGATATGCCATGAATATTTTGCTTCCGCTTCCTCCGTCACGCTTTTCGTTTTGAAAGTTTCCTATAGCATTGTACACTTTCCAACCTTTAGGTTTTTTCTCGAAGTCGGATCCGATCCATTCTCCTTCAAAATCTCCGTTTTTCAATAAATTCTCTTGTGCGTTCGCTGTGGGAATGATCCACACCCACATCATTGCGAGTAATGCTATTCTATAAATTGTTCTCATGTTTATTTTATTTTTTTATTTCTTCAGGTGACACTCCGAACCTCTCGCCTATCTGTGCTGCCAGATAGTGTAACGAGCCTTCGTCTTTTTCCTCTCCCAGCAAGCGCTCCTTGTCCCATAGCCCGCCTTCTTGCTCCAATGTCTGTAAAAGTTTCCGGGTTTCCTCGTATGTGATGAATGGTTGCCCTTGTGCGTTTCGGGCAAACTGTGAGGCATAGATGAGTCCGTAGGCTTGCGATAGAAGTCGAAAAGCATGTTTGGGATTTTCTTTCAGATTGGCAAAGGTGTTGGCTCCTACCAGCAGGTTCATTGCTCTGGCAGCCACCACACGTCCAAGCTCATGCCTGATAGTATCCGCTTGTAGCTTGATTTCATCGTAACGTGATGTTTCCATATAGGTACGTCCTCTTACAAAACATTGAAAGATGCGGCGGTGCGAATCTTTCAATGCCGGCAAGCCTTCAGACTGGGCGAGCGGTTTCCAGAAATCGTAATATCCATAGGCTAAATCCCAGTGGTGTTCCAACTCTGTATAGTTATGTCCCGCAGATAGTTGGGTCAAGTCGTGCGCGGAGCGTACTTCCGGGTTTTCCGTTACATCTTCACTCAGGTGCACGTTGAGTATTTTGTCCAGATATATGGCACCCATGACGGCATATCTGTAAACTTCGGCTACGGCAATTCCTCTTTCATCCACAAAACAAATGTCTTTGTCGCCTATATTGATTCCTACATATCCCGTTATTCCTTTTTGAGCTTCCGTACTTCTGCGTTCATGCGGTTTTTCCTGTCCTAATCCGGCTATACGTGTCGACATGTCAAACCAACTGTTGAAATCTTGCAGGATTTTTCCTCTGTCGGTAAGGTGTAGCGTAGAAGTGGCTATCTCATTTTGCGGCTTCAAACCGTACTCTCCTTCGCGGAACATTTGCATCGCTTCATCATAGTCCATTTTCGTGCCCATGCGTGCTCCGCTCATGTATCTCGAAAAGATTCTGTCGATAGGAGCCTTCAGAAATTTACACTCCAACGTGTTTACGCTGCTCTCTCCGTTTCTTGAAAACTTGTACGACGGTTCCGGCAATACAGGAGGCCAGTATGCGCTTTCTACCGTTTCATTCGTCCCTTCGGTACAGGCCGTTACGCTTGCCAGCAAACAAAGGGATAGTATATGTTGTTTTATGTAATTCATTTCTCTCTTTTTCTAAGGTAAAATAAAATATTCACAATAAGGG
>DXOJ01000081.1 GCA_019412865.1 Bacteroides sp.
TACTTATTCAATTTTAAATTTAAAATATATATTAATTAAATCTCGCTCAACTGAAAAAACTTCCCCTTCTTCTGGCCTTCGCCTGCTGCATATCCGGATTGTCCACCAGTTCCTTCCAATCCTCCCCAATCCATTCGCAAAGCTGCCGTTCCAATATCCCGACATCAATCGGAGCACGAACCAACCTTCCCGTATGAAGAGCCAGATACGCCGCATAAACGAACGTGGAACTCCGCCTGATTTCGGCAGAAAGGTAGCTGCCGCCTGCCAGGGCAAGCAAAAAATATTCGAAAGCCTGTTCCATCTTTCCATCCTCATAGCGCAGGAAACCACACATGCGATAGCCTTCCATGACATAATAAGGGTCCTTTTGCATGACGGCTTTTTTAGCCATCATGTCATACAAGGCAACCGCTTCCTCCCGTTTTTTCCCGGCTGTCAGAATGGCCGCTTTCATGGAAACAGCCATTTTCCAATAACTATATCCTGCCGTTTCACCGCCCTGCATCGCCTTTTCCGCCTCCCGGACGGTTTCGTCGCTGTATTTCATGCTATGCTTATATTCCCTGATAGCATAACATGCCTCGGATGCGATAAGCAGAGCGGAAATCCGGATATTCGTATCCTTTATTTCCTGTGCAATATCCAACAGTTTTCGGATTTCCCTGTCCAATAATTTCCAATCCTGCTTTTGTGTAGAATCCATGACAACCGTAACCTGCTGCTTGAACCGATTTTCAGGTGCAATCAGGTCGTTACCGCTATCCGACCGTGCCATCCGGTTATGCAAAGCCGCCGCCATATCGAACCGCGGGCGTATGCAAACCACTTCCCGAGACTCACCCAATCGGATACTCCTGTTCTTTTTCAAGTCAATGGTTGTCATCCGGATTCCCTGCGGGACACCTTCTTTCAGCACATTGCCGAACCATCCTGTCCGGGAATACCCCCTTTCCTGTTCCGGAGGAAAGTACAGACAGAAAAAGGCATCATCCAACCGGGAGATACATGCCTTGAAACGCAACATCTCTCTCCACAAGTTGCCCGCCGTATGCTCAACCGACACATCAGGAATGTATTCTTCCTTCAGCAACCCGTCGTGCCTCAGAGCCCTGAGAATATCATACTTCTCCTCAACCTTTTCTGAAAACCAACCCGCATATTCCTGCCAGAGCTGTTCAGTGTATTCCTCGTCATCCCCCCTGTACGGCGTATCAAAACGAAAGAATATGTCATCGAACTGCCCTACCGGAGAACGTTCTATTTCCAGAAACCTGTCTACCAAGTCCACATCGTTCTGCCCGACAATCCATACAGACAGTTTCCAGTCCTTGTTGCCGACTATGTCCGCCCAGTAATCGACCGCTTTGTAATATTCCTGTATCACAGATGCAGATGCTCCCATAGCCAACCGAATTATGAGTTAAACTTTACTATTCCTCCCGAAACCGTTACGTTTCCCTTTCCCTCTATCATCAGATTTACACCGTTGACCGTTCCGTTCTTTGCAGCAACATCGTAATCCTTTGTCGCTTCCTGTTTGATATTGGTACCGCTGCTGCTAATTATACTCTTTTCGCTGCTGAGTACCATACATTCGTTGCCGGACAGCAATGTTACACTTTTCCTGCCTTCGAGAGCAATGGTATCGGCCTGCAAGCCTATCGACTTATCATCCATTACGATGACCGATTCCGCCTCGTTGGTAAGGGTAATGCTCTTTTTCGCCATGACGGTAATGGCATCCGTGCCATCCAACATGATCAGCTGTTTTCCCGTCTGGTCGGTAATAACGATGCTTCCCGTCTCATCATCGAAAACGATGGCATTGCCGCTGCGTGTGATAATGCTCTTGACCTTGTTGTCCTTGTCCCCTCCTTTACCTGAACCGGAATGGAACACCGACCCCGTAACATAGGGGCGGTCCGGGTTGCCATGCTCGTAGCTTACCATAACCTGATCGCCGACTTCCGGAACAAATACCCATCCGCGATTTTTGGGAACCGCACCACTTACTCCCGCATTAGGAGTCTGCACCCTGATCCAATTGGTTGTCTTGCCGTTTTTCTGCCAGTCGAAAGCCACTTTCACACGTCCCTGTCCCTTGTCGTCGTTGTTTTCCTTCACCGTAGCCAGTTCCGGCAACGCCAACGGCCGCTTCGCATCGGGAACAGGAATATGTACCGTACTGTCCGGCACACCGACAAAACTATTGGAGTAATGTCCGTCACGGCATACCTCATGCTCAATCCCGACAATACGGAACTTGCCTAAAGGAGGCAGTTTCATCCTGTCGGGGAAAGAAACATCGATGATTTCACCAATCCTTATCCGGCAAGTCTTTCCTATGCCTTTGATGTTCAGAAGATTGGCACCAGACGCATTCTTTACAATCCTCATCTGTTCGTCCAGTTCCGCCTTGTCCGTTACATGGGGGTCGGCAGCCGAGGTTGTTTTTGCGGTATATGCCTTCTCAGAGCAGCTGTGTGCAATAGACTGAAGGTCGTTCATGCCATCCGGTTTGGCAGGCGTATCCGCATTATGCTGTTTGTTCTCCTGCGCTACATAATCGTATCTTGCGGATTTACCCGGTACCAGATTGGCAACCAGACGTACTTCCTCCAAATCCATGTCATAAACAATCTTCTCCGTATTGTCCCTGTCAGGCTTGCCGAAATACACTTTCGTTCCGTCATAATAGAACCACTCCCCATAAAGAGCCGAAAGGCGATTCATAAAGTCAAAGACACTCTCGTTATACTGCGCCATGTAGGGTATGGGCGCCGCATACTTGGGATTGGAAACCAGATTGACCTTTCCATACTCCTGCGTCGCCTCCTTTATTATGGTAGAGAGGGACTGATCCATCCAAGAGTCGAGTGTCCTGTTGTTCTCATACAGTATCGTAGGGCTTGTTCCGTGAATGGCCACTCCGCCTGTCTCGCCCATGCTTCCAACCATTTCCACTTGAGTGATGATTCCCTCGAAGTCATAACTTTCACCCGTCTGCCTATGGACAAATGAAATGCTGGCAGTTTCCCCGATGTAGCCGATGAATTTTTCCGGGGTCTGTTGGAACGTATTGTTAGGCGACAGATAATTCACCACCACAGTAAAGGTGTGATGCCGGTTGAAACCCTGACGGAGATGCAGTGAAACGAATTTCTGTTCTTCTCCTTTCACGGTTACTTTAGTAGTCACCAAATTCAGAAAACTTGCTCCCATACTATCTTAAACTATGATTTTAAATAAATAATCCGACTGGTCGGTATGTTTTTTGGTGCCGAAATAACCGGAATTGGTATATTCCGGCACCTTAAAACTTTGATTAGGAAACAACCATTAGTTGTTTTCCGGCCAATCCTGTACAAATGTAGCCTCGTCCATCTTCACGGTCTGTGCAGAAATGGCGAACTTGATTGTCATCGGATAAGGGTTAGCCACATTCAGTGCCTCTTCGTAATCCACCACATAACCATTTTCGAACACCAATTCCTTCATTTTGGCATCTTCATCCGCTTTCTTGAAGACGATGTTTCCGTTTACGGGCTGGTACTGCTTGAACATCTTATCCAGCACAATGGTATCGGGAGTTGATTCGATTTCCACATAGATTGTGCCACCATAAATGTCAGATGCCGGACGGCCTTTGGGGTCCACATCACGATTGAACTTAACTCTCCAGGTCAGTACATCAAACTCTCTTGAGTCCGAAAACTTAAATGACGCTTTAAATGCCATATTCTCAAAGTTTTAAATTAAAAAAATAAGTTGATTTTGAAATATCCGGTCAAAGGAGGCCTGCTACAGTCCTATCTTTGTCCTTCAATTTCTGCGCCCAATATATGGCATTTTCTGAAAACTACAAAGAACTTTTGATGATTTTTTCTTGTTTTTGCCGAAAATATGCCCATAAGCATAAAAAAAACACTGCCAACAATAGCCGAATTATTTTTTTTGCCTTATATTTGCAATGTTCTCCTGCGCAATTTTTAAATCTTACGATTATGGAAACAGGAGTTGGTTTCATCAATCTTGATGATTCTGTAAAAATTGCGCTTAACATAGCACTTGCAGTGGCTCGTGAAAATGCGAACGAGTGTTATACACCCTCGCATTTGTTGAAGGCTCTACTTCATAAAGATGTAGGGTTAAGAGATTTTATAATAAGTATAGGCAAGGATTTAGGCTATTTGGAGGAATGGGCGGACGTGTATATCGAACAATGCCCGAAATCCACCCAGTTGTCCGAAATCAAGCCTTCGGAACGGATTGACGCCGTTTTCCGTGCCGCAGACGATGCACGAATCCAGTTCGGGCTGTTCGACATCAATCCCATCTGTGTGCTATTGGCACTGGCAAAACCCGGTGTCGCTTTTTCCAGCGACCAGCTCAGGTCTTTCCCCATTCTGGAAAAGGATATCCATTCCATATATATAGGTAACGGGCAGCCGGCATGTCCTTCCGCCACTACGGAGAAGCCCTATGCCCCGACTTCCGCCTCATCCTCCTTCTTGGGCAAATACTGTGTGGATCTAACCGAAGATGCGGCCAACAAGCTGCATCCGGTCATCAACCGCGACCGTGAAAACCGTATGGTCATGGAGATACTGGGAAGCCGGAGCAAGTCCAATGTCCTGATTGTCGGTGATGCCGGAGTAGGAAAGACAGCACTGGTTTACGGACTTGCCTGGGACATAGTCAGCCATAAAGTACCCTCGTTTCTGGAAGAGACCCGTGTATTTGAGCTGGACAACGCTTCCTTGATTGCGGGAGCCACCTACAAGGGGGAAATCGAGGACCGCCTGAAAAACATCCTGAAGGAATTGCGGAATATCGACAATGCAATCCTGTTTATTGACGAAATCCATGTATTGCTGGACAACCGGCAAGGAAATACCGGTGCTGGAAATGTATTGAAATCCGAACTGTCGCACGGCGACCTGACCGTCATCGGTGCCACCACCATTGACGAATACCGCAAAATCATCGAGCCGGACCATGCTTTCAGCCGCCGTTTCGAGGTCATACAGGTAAGCGAACCGGACATAAAGTCCGCTATCCAGATGCTACACTCCGTGCAGAAACAATACGTGGACTACCATCATGTAAGAATCAGCAACGAAGCCGTAGCCGAATGTGTCCGTCTTGCCAAACGGTATATCAAAGACCGCCGTCTGCCTGATTCCGCCATCGGTCTGCTGGACATGACGCTCTCCGCCATCAAGATGGTCAATGAAACAGGAAAGAAGAATGTGGAGACCCTGCTGTCCGGGCTGGATGAAATAGAAAAGGACGAAAAGGACCTTCAGGAAAAGACCGAAGAACTGAAAACGCTGCTTTTCGTAATGCACAACAAATTAAGCCCCATCCTTTTAGGAGTCATACCCGATGAAGCGGACATCCATGAATTGCAGGAGTATGAAGAACTGACCGGCTATCTGAGAAACGCATTGAACGTCCTCCTCCAATTTGCAGAGAAGAAAATAGAGGAGGTGGGTATCTATGAGGTAGCCGCCGTTGTCGCCAGCAAGACAGGCATCCCTATCGGCAAGATACAGTCGCAAGAAAAGGAACGGCTACTCAATATGGAAGACTATCTGAGGCGACGCGTCGTCGGACAGGACCAGGCCCTGAAGACATTGACGGATGCCATCCTGGAATCCCGTAGCGGCATGAACAAGCCGGGACAGCCCATCGGCTCCTTCTTCCTGCTGGGACCCACCGGTACCGGCAAGACCGAACTTGCCAAAGCACTAGCGGAGGCACTGTTCAATGACGAGAAATCCATGATTCGATTCGACATGTCCGAGTTTAAGGAAGAACACTCCGCCGCCCTACTGTACGGAGCGCCTCCGGGATATGTGGGATATGAGGAAGGCGGCATGCTGGTCAATAAAATACGGCAACAGCCATACGCCGTTGTCCTCTTTGATGAAATAGAGAAAGCGCATCCATCCGTATATGACATTTTCCTGCAAATCATGGACGAGGGAAAACTGCATGACCGTCTGGGCAAGGAAGGAGATTTCTCCAACTCCATCGTGCTGTTCACATCCAATGTAGGAAGCGAGTGGCTGACCAAGCAACTTGAGTCCGGCAATGTTCCGTCCACCACCCAGATCATGGAGGTGATGGGGCAGCATTTCCGTCCGGAGTTTCTGGCACGCCTGTCTGAAATCGTTCCGTTCTCCCCCATCCGCGAAGACATACTCCTGAAAATATTCGACATACAGTTCAACGGAGTCAGAAAACTTCTGGACAAGCAGGGTATCGGCATAACCATCACCGATGATGCCCGTAAGATGCTTGCACACAAAGGATTCACACCCAAATACGGTGCCCGCCAAGTGGCCGGTGTAATCCGTAACTATCTGCGCAGACCGATTTCACGGCTTATCATCAACGAGGAGCTGGGCAAAGGAAAAAGTCTGGAGGTAGATCTGGACGAACAGAATGAATTAACCTGGAATATTCACCAATAATCAAGTATCGTATGTTTGGATATACCGTATTCTTAAAGATAGGCAACCTGGCTGCCTCCTCACTGACCGACATGTACAAGGACAGCTACCAGCTCATCGGCTGCGAATTCGGATTTGCCCAAGGGATAGATATCAAAGGACAGGTACAGACCGAGGTAAAAGGCGGCACGTTTTATGTAACCTACCCTCATCTTCCCAACCGTGACATGATCCAGTGGATGCTGGATGCCCGTAAATACCAGAGCGGAGCCATCGTAGTTCATGACAACCAAGGCTCCACGCTCGAAAAGATACTCTTTGAGAAAGCGACTTGTGTGGATATGGAAATCAGCTATATCCGGCAGGGCAAAAGCTATATTGCGACCAAACTGACCGTACAGGCACAGAAACTGGCATTCGGTACAGAAGAGTTTGAAAATCAGTGGGTGTTTTAAAAACAGCAGCGTTATGGGACTTTTTAATTTTCCGCAAGTGGACAGCAACGTGAATGTCATATTCAGCGTTGACGGCGACGAATATGCAGTGGAACAGTTCAAGATAGGTTTTCACCAGCCAGTAGATAACCTAAAGAACCAACCGGAAGGCGAAGTGCGTGGAGGACGAATCATGATAACCCTTTCGCAGACGGTGAAAAGCAACATCTACGGATGGGCTGTGAAACCGTGGGTGAAAAAAACGGGGCAGTTCTGTTCAAGACCGGAACGTCCGGAGTGATATTTGAGGTGGCGTTTATGAACGCGTATTGCATAAGGCTACACAGAAGTATCAGTTTCGGACAGGGGTTATCTACAACATTAACGATTTCTCCAGAAACATTAACTGTTCAAGGTGTTGATTTCGACAATAGATGGGTGTAATATGGGAAATTATAGAACAACATATATGGAGTTAGATGACTTTAGGGTCAGCTGTATCCAAGGATATCCTTATGAAGGATTTGTCATTGGGTGTGGGTATGCATATGTTGAAAACATCCCATCGGAGATGGCTATATTAGAAAATTCATCATATATATAC
>DXOJ01000810.1 GCA_019412865.1 Bacteroides sp.
CTCACAAACTGCATTAATATTTTGCGTCCTGATGTAGAAATCATAACTAGAAGTTTTGATTAGTCAATAAAAGAGAGATCAATGGATACGCCCTCATCCATTTGAGGCAATAGACGAGTCAACTCATTAATAAGTGACTCAACATCCTTTCGCTGAGTGAGGCGGCGCTTAATCTGACGACGAACGACTGTTGGTGTAGGTTCGTTAGCTCCTGAAGCATTTTCAGCATCAGTTTCGTCACTGCTTTCATTGGGGCGATTAGTATCATCATCCTCAGCAGGCGTTGTAACGGCTGGTTTGTTGGCTGCTACAAAATCCTTCACTTTTCGCTCAAGACTATCGAATAGACCTAGAGGAGCGTAGAAAGCAGTAAATTGGTTGCACATTTCCTGCAAAAGTTCGAGCGTTTTACCCTCTTGAATAGCAATTTTACTCATCAAGACTTCGATGCTTTGCTTCTGTTCCTCTTTCAATGAACAGAAATCTTCCGAACCACGAATTTCGCTGTTCTTCTGATTGATGAAGAGAGTAGCCTCCGTATAGAAGTGCATGCAAGCCTGCTCAATTTCATTGTCAATGCGTGAAGCCAAATCCGCATATTCTGCAGTGTGATTAAAACAGATTGGATCGAGCATAATATCGTTGAAGGCCTGTTCATCTTCTCCCAATTGATTCTTCAATATTTCCAGAGTGGGGAGTTGCGGCAAGCGTTGGGCATCATTCAGTCGTTTTTGGATTTTCTTGATAGAAGTGATAACCTTTCCTTGTTCCTCCGCTTTGAACACCTGGTTGACAAACCTTAATGCATCAGCACAAGCTTTGTCTTTGGCAAAGAGATAAGGTGCTTCGGCACCTTCTGATTCGATAATCTTAACCAAATAATTCACCGCTTGACTAACAGTAGATGTTCCAGCCATTTTCAGTTTTTCAAAAGTGTCCTTTAATTGTTCCACTTTTGTTCGACGTTGCGTGGCGATTTTTAATGACATTTTGGCTATGCTGGCCGGAATAGGAGACAATCCTTGCGGGTTGTACAATTCCTTCAGGGTAGTCATAGCCATCATCATTTCTGCCGGCTTTAAGTGAGCATCAGTATTAAGAGAGAGCCCAAGGTGGCTGAACGATGTATTATTCTTCATGGCTTCAGCAGCATTCTTGGTAAACATTTTAAATGACTGAGCACCACTTCTTACCACGATAATGCCGGCTTTCAACATCAATGCTACTAAATAGCGAATGGTATCTTTGCTCCAGCCATACTGAGCACGGTTGAAGTGGTCGGATAGTTGTCCGCCATTAGCATCATTGTTTGAGGCGATATAATCCTTTATTTCAGCAAACGCAGCATGACCAGTTTCTATAACACCATTATCGCCTACAATGCCAAATGGATTGAGCGATTCGGGCAGCTTTGTAGAATCTTCATAAGCCAATAAATCACTAACAACAGAAGCTGACATGCTACGCGAAGCCAAAGGATATTTGTTGTAAACCTGTTCGGCAAAACTCTTTAAGGCTTGCGTCTTGTAAGTTTCTCCATTTACAGAAGTAGGCGAGCCCTTGCAGATGGTTTCGCTGTTGTTTTGTGATTGACGTAAAATGCGTGTGATTTCCTGACGATTCTTATCGGCATCTGCTTGTTGGGCTCGCAGGTAATCTTGGATTTCCTTATTAGTATCATGCCGATGATTGTTGCAAATGGTTTCGTCTCTCACTACATCAATTAGCAAGAGTTCTATATCCTGAGGCAAGGTGCAAACCCAAAACATGGTCTGCTTATTTTCCACTTTTGTACTTTCAGTCAGGAGCGCATTATGTACTTTCTCAAAGTCGCTGGCGTCCACGAAGCGAACGTTCAGCTTGATGTCACCTCCCGGAATCAACACGGGATTCTGTCTGCCACGGCATAATTCCACCGTTGCACTAATTGTCTTAGAGCCATAAATGCTAACAGATGGAGCCGGGGATAGAATATCGTGCACCAACTCTTTCATGACTTTGAATTTATCAGAGTCAGTTGCATTTATTCTGGAACGTTCATCTTGGACGCTAAGAATGGCATTGGTCATGAATCGGAAACGTCCATCAATTTCTTGGAGTGTAACGCCGGCTGTGTCTTTTATTTCATCCAGTAAAGCACGGAGTTCCGGTTTGCTCAATGGATGGCCAATCTGTTGGAATAGCAAGGAGCAGAGATTGTCGAACGACAAACAAAAGTCGTCCAACAATTGCATAATAGCTATCGTCTTGCATACTTTCACAGCCAATGGGTTGCTACTATAAAGTTCGATGGCTTTTTTGGCGGAAATGACAATTTCGCGAAAGTCTTGATTCTTCTCCATATACGGATGAAGAGCATCATAGAACAAATCCGGCGTAGCCATCTTGCCTAAAGGGCATTCTGCCAAATGGCCATCTACCAATAAGTCTCTAATCAATCGGATGACTGAACGAAGACCGGAGCCGCCACTTCGGCTTGCCAGCTTTTGAAGTAAAGCCAGCAAGATATCAATATGAACGGGTAAGAAGGGATAGAGATTGGCAAACAATTCGCTGGTCAATGGCTTCATATACAGCGAACGTTCCATATTTGTCAATCGCGTTTCCAACTTAATGGACGCTTCATTGCGATTGAACAGATCTGTCAATACTTCTTTTCCCTGTGGTGACTTTCCCAACAGTCGTTTTGTGATGATTTCCTTGATATCATCAGCTTCTATATCAACCTTAATGGGGAAACGGTCATTGAGCTTAAAGAGTTTATCTGAGTTAACTTGTGCTTGAGGATTATCTTCTGTCAAGGTTTGTTGAGCAGTACCGATGAGCCAAACATTTCCTTTAAATTGAGATTTTAGGATTTGCATGGTTCCCTGCATACTACGAATCAAATCTTCACTGCCTCCTACGTATTGACCAATTTCGTCGAGTACATAGATAATGCGTTCTTTGCTATATTTTTGTTTAACTAACGAACAGAGTCGTTTGAAGCGATCAGTTTCATTCTCAACAGATTCAACTTTGATAGCGTTATACTCTTCGGAAGAGGAGAAATATTCAGGCAATATGACTGGCGCAAATTTGGCAGCATATTTATTGGCAATCAACTTCTTTGATTGAATAACCTCCCAGTCTTTTCCCTCTGCTTTTACCATTTCGCAGAACTGGTCATATTTACCCTCTTCTTGAAGAATGGAAATAAAATCCATTAGTTTAGGATCGGTAGCCTTGATGCCAATGAGCTTCAACGTTTCGTAATACATTATATCGCTCACTGTCGATGTAATACCAGCTGTAGCTTCAGTGGTAAGGTCAATCATAATAACCAGGGGATCATACTTTTGGATAACCGCACGATGCAAGGTTTTGAGTGCATTATCTTCAATACGATTCATCAATTTTTCCCCAAAGCTGATACCATCCACCTTTAATGACTGCTGGAATGAATATCCCAAATATTTGGCAAATGAACTCTTACCTGAGCCATAGAATCCAGATACCCAAACACCTACTTCGTTGGAAGAATCTCGGAATGCAGACTCCAGTTCTTCGATAACCTTTTCATAGTTATCGTGCAACTTGTCGGTTACTACATATTCATTGATTTCGTTTTTTAGATTCTCCTCGCTATTATCTGCAAAAGTGACAACACTTTCAATTCGGCGATTGATGTCCTTGGACGAATCAAATAGTTCTTTTATGGTATTCATGTCTTAGAAGTTTTTTGAACGATAGCTACCGTCCATGGGATAAATATTTAAAAATGTTCTGGCAATGCCTTGAGCGCTGCCGGGGTAGAGAATTAAGATAGGAAGGTCAATCTTGTTGTATATCAATTGTTCGATGCGACCAATCTTATCATAAGGATGAAGAAGCTCAAGATCCTTGAGGATGAGCAAAGGGTGAGCTGTGGCCATCATCTCTTGTTGAACAGCAAGAATAGAATTGGCAACAACCGAATTGTCTTGTATTTCTTGCCGAATACTTTCATAAAGATCAAATTCATTGTCTTCATCTACCCATACTTCATCATAATATTCATGGTTGTGAATATACTCTTGCAGAACTTTGCCAATAGAAAGTATTTTTACATCGGCGAAGCCATGAAACTTAGCTTTGGGAATCAAATGAAGGGGAATCATACGATATACCTCCATAGCATCCTCTACATCATAATTCACGTAGCAGATGGGGCGATCGCCTGTTGGATTAAGTATATCAGGACGACTTAAATAAGCAAGTGCCTCCTCAAACTTTTGTTCATATAGTTGCATTGATAAATTCCTCCATTGATTTGTAATTCCATGAAATAGTTAACAATTCACCAGATGTCTGGGCCATATAGGCTCCTTTGAGACTAAGACTCATGATTCTCTCCAACACTTGATGACGAGTCAGGTTAAAGAGGCGCCATTCTTCCATTTCCCAAATGGCCATATCTGACAGTCCTACAAAATGCTGTTCATGCATAAAATAAAGAATTGTAAAGTCGTTTACCTCATAAGGTAGGATTTCCCCTTTACGGTTAATCATTTCATAATCGATAAAACATGAACGGACATATGAGGCGTTCCGCTTCTGTACAGACTCGCTCCATTTTGCTTTACCTTCTTTTACTAGGTTTTCAACGTATTTTGTGAAGGCGTCTCTATCAACAATATGCAGGTCTTCACTTTTGTATGAATTCAATACTTGTGTGACGGCATCGAAAAATACGGCATTTTCACGGGCGCAATAGACCATGAGAAGTTGAGTAAAATGTTTCAATGACAATCCACGTTCACGAATGAGTTTAAGCCAAAGAGGTACCTTGGCATTTACTTTCATGAATCTCTGGAAGAAGACATCATAGATAATATGAACCAGTCGATTTTCCGTTTTACATGACAGGCAATCATTTTCTTTCACACACTTAATGAGCGCATCCTTGTTCATGCTTTCTTGGTAGATTGAGAGCAGAGACAGCGTTTCATTAATCATGCCGGTGCCATGAGTTAACTGAGTTGTGTATTTAGGATTCCTCATCAATTGAAATATGGATAACAGCAATAACTGTTGGTGAATAAATTAGTATAATGATAAGCCATCACTCTTAGCGAAGAGTCAACATCTTCTGACAACTTCCCAATATTTATTGCTTCAAAACGGGGATCACACGCTACTGTAGCCATGGAACGGATAAAATCAAGTGGCTCCATGTCTAAGTTTATGTCTTCGTCTAAATGAAGTTTAAGATAGCCATAAATTTCCTCTTCTATTTGTATTGGACATTTGAAAAGGCTATACATATCTTTGGGTATAAAATTCTCATGAGTCTTTTGGACGATGTTAATCATCAAATTATAGAAGGCTAATTTGGAGGACTTGGGAAAAAGGTAATTCATATATTCCTTCGCTGCATTATCTTCCAAACATGGCCAAAGTCCTTTGTCGCATCCTGCTTTATAAACAGCAAAACGTAACTTAAGTAGATTGACTATATCCGTATTTTTCATGTTGCTCTTATTGTTTATTGGTAGGTATTAGCAATTCTCGAATGTCGGCTTCTAACAGTCTGGCAACTTCTGCCAATGTTTCTATAGATGGTTGTGATGTATTAGTACACCATTTGCTTATCGTAGCAGGGTCTTTGCCCATTTTCTCTGCTAACCATCTGGCTGTTTTCTTTTTCTCAACGAGAACCACTTTTAGCCTATTTAATTCTGCCATAATAATAAATTGATTGTAGTAATACGCAAAGATAAAACATTAGAATGACAATATAGAATATTTGTTTGATTATTTGATTGGTTTTTTCTATGAAAATTAGTCGATAACTCTACCGAACGCAGACTGACGCTTGCGGAAGTAGAGCCATCGAATGGTTTAGGCGGTTAGCTCACGGATGTTGGTCACCACTTCCGACTTATCGTATTTCATGCGATGCCGGAAGTGACGACCTTTTGGGGAGGATGTGCCATCCGGTTTGCTCCGTGTCTGCGACACCAAGCAAAGCCCGGCTGAATGGCTTTGCCAACAAGTGGAAACTCCAGCCCATTGCCACAGAGAGAAGCAGCAGGGTTTCACTTCGCTCCACTCAGCTGTTTCTC
>DXOJ01000811.1 GCA_019412865.1 Bacteroides sp.
GATGCAGAATGTTTTCCACCGGTTCTACCTGATCGATTGAAATCGGATTACGACGGAATCCCAGAAAGTCACGAAGGAAAATAGGCTTCTCTTTTTCGTCTACCAGATGGGTGTACTCTTTAAATTTTTTATAACTCCCCAGTCGTGTAGCCAATTGCAGAGTGCTGATTGTTTCCGGATTCCATGCGTGCTTTTCTCCATCTTTACGGAAAGCATACAAACCGTTATTTTTTAATAACTCTTCATTTTTAATACTTTCAAATCCTTCTTTATGGAAAGCAATGGCATCTCTGGCTATTTCTTCCAGACGGATACCTTCGATCGGTGAACCGAGTCCTCCAAAATAAGCCTTGCTCAATTCTTCACTCAAACCGACAGCTTCGAAAATCTTAGCACCACGATAGGAGCGGATCGTAGAGATACCCATCTTACTCATGATTTTAAACAAGCCTTTACAGATGGATTTGATATAGTTCTTTTCAGCAGTGGTATAATCCAACTGAATATCTTTGTCTTTTACCAGTCGGTCGAGGACAGCGAATGCCATGTAAGGATTCAGAGCACTTGCTCCGAAACCCAACAATAACGCGGCGTGCATCACTTCACGTATTTCACCACTTTCTACGATCAATGCCGTTTGCACCCGTTTACCAACTGAAATCAGGTGGTGATGAACAGCGCTTACTGCCAGCAATGATGGAATGGCAGCATGGGTAATATCCACCTCACGGTCGGTCAGGACAATGTAGTTTACACCTTCCGTCACGGATTCTTCCGCCATTTTACAAAGATGGGTCAGTGCTTCCTGCAGTCCGGCTTTCCCTTTTGCAACCTCAAACAACATGGGTAGTTTGACTGTTTTGAAGCCTTTATACCGGATATTACAAAGAATATCCAGTTGGGTATTGCTTAAAATCGGATGATTCAGGCGTACCATTTTGCAATGACTTTCACTGGGCGTCAGAATATTCATACCGACTGCTCCAATGTATTCCGTCAATGACATCACCAGTTCTTCACGAAGGGGATCAATGGGCGGATTGGTTACCTGTGCAAATTGCTGACGGAAATAGTTGTAAAGCAACTGTGGTTTATCTGAAAGTACGGCGAGTGGCGTATCGTTACCCATTGAATTGATCGGTTCTGCTCCGGTGCTTGCCATCGGCATAATCAGCCTTTCGATGTCCTCTTTGGAGTAGCCGAAAGTACGAAGCATCCGGTCGTAGTTTGCTACGTGATGAGGAACTTTGCGCCCGCTTTTCAGTTCATCCAGTTCGATTCGGTTGGTAGATAGCCAGGTGCGGTAAGGCTTGGCTTCAGCCAACTGTTTTTTCAGTTCGCCGTCATAGTAGATCTCGCCTTTTTCCGTATCTACCAGCAGGATTTTGCCGGGCTGTAAGCGACCCTTTTCTTTGATGTCTCCCGGTTCGAAATCCATAACACCGACTTCCGAAGCCACTACCATCATATCGTTTTTAGTAATCAGATAACGGGCAGGGCGCAGGCCATTGCGGTCGAGCATACCTCCGGCAAATCGTCCGTCGCTGAATAGTAGTGCGGCCGGTCCGTCCCACGGTTCCATCAGGATGGAGTGGTATTCGTAGAATGATTTCAGATCCTCACTGATCGGGTTCTTCTCGTTGAAAGATTCCGGCACGAGCATAGCCATGGCATGTGGCAGGCTCAATCCTGACATCACCAGGAACTCCAGCACATTGTCCAGAGAAGCACTGTCGCTCATGCCCGGTTGTATAATCGGGCGGATTTCTTTTATATCGCCTAAAGTGGGAGTGGAGAGTACACTTTCACGGGCTTCCATCCATCCGCGGTTACCACGGATAGTATTGATTTCACCGTTGTGTGCCAGCAGACGGAACGGCTGTGCCAATCCCCATGTAGGGAATGTATTGGTACTGAAACGAGAGTGCACCAATGCCAGTCCGCTGGTAAAATAGCTATTTGTCAGGTCCGGATAATAGTTGCGCAGCTGTAATGATGAAAGCATACCTTTATATATAATGCTTTTGGTAGAGAGTGACACAACATAAAAATCG
>DXOJ01000812.1 GCA_019412865.1 Bacteroides sp.
ATTATAGACAATTACATAATCGACATCAAAGATATGAATAATAACATCTATCAGCGATATACCGGAAAGAATAATGAAAACGTCTTAGGTAATTTGCGATATTTAATCGGGAAAGACAAAGCCAAGCAAATCGTTATTCGGACACCACTCATCCCTTCCTATAATACGGAGAAGGATATTGACCAAAGCATAGAACTTTTGAAAGAAATGGGAATCACCCAATTCGACCGATTCACCTATAAAACCCCTAATGATTAATGCCATGGCAAGAGGAAAACAAACCTGTAAAATCTTAAAAGAGATTCGTCGGCAGATAGCCGAAGCGAATGATATTGAATTCATCACCTCTGAATGTCAGTATCAGGGAGATTGTTTGGGTACTTGCCCCAAATGCGAAGCTGAAGTTCGATATTTGGAGCAACAACTTGAACGAAAACGCCGTGTAGGTAAGGCCATCGCTCTGTTTGGACTATCAACTGGTATACTTACAATAATACCTCCTACTTCATTGGACGCAGAAACACTGCAATGCCCTAAAATGAATTGGACCATTACTGCTGACAGCCTGATACAAGAAAAAGACATGAAAGGGGAAGCCCCCTTTTATGGTCCGGAAAAGCTACCGGAATTTCCCGGAGGAACAGAAAAATTTATAGAATTTCTGAAAGAAAATCTTCGTTATTCAGAAATAGATAGTATTGCTAATAATACATACACTGATGTAAAATTCACTATAGATTATGACGGACAAGTTATCAACCCTAAGATTACCCGCAAGATACACCCCAAAGTTGAAGCTGAAATATTAAGGGTCATGTCTCTCATTCCTCGTTGGACACCCGGCATGTTGGCAAATGAGACAGTACAAGTGACATACAATCTGATGCTTTCATTCAGTGCGATGTATGGCCCGGAATTGAGAATCACTTATACTCGTATAAACTATCCTGACGTTTACGAGAAAGTACCTGTTATGCCCGATTTTCCTGAAGGCCAGCAAGCTCTCATGGAATTTCTTGCAAAAAAGATTCAATACCCTAATACAGGAACAGAAGGTAATGGTGTACAGGGGCGTACTATTATTCAGTTCATCGTTGATAAAGAAGGAAATATAGTCAAACCAAAAGTTTTACGTGGCGTAGATCCTTATCTGGATAAAGAAGCTTTACGCGTCATTAATCAAATGCCTAAATGGAAACCGGGAGAACTGGAAGATGGTACTAAAGTTGCTGTTTATTTCACCGTACCTGTTATGTTCCGATTACAATAAATACAAGAATCAGAAAATAGTTTAATCAATATGCAATCATTTCTCCAACTAGTCGCTCATGATTTATATACCAAGATAGGAAACGACCTGTCACGTACGGTACTCGTTTTCCCTAATAAACGTGCTAACTTGTTCTTCAATGAATATTTAGCAGGAGAATCCGATAAACCGATCTGGTCACCAGCTGCCATGAGTATCAGCGACCTGTTTCAGAAACTATCCGTACAGAAAAGCGGCGATCCTATTCGATTGGTCTGCGAACTTTATAAAGTGTTCAAAGAGGAAACACGGAGTCAGGAAACATTGGACGATTTCTACTTCTGGGGCGAATTGTTGATTAGTGATTTTGATGATGTAGATAAGAATATGGTCGATGCCGACAAATTATTCAGTAATCTACAAGATTTGAAAAATCTGATGGATGACTATGAATTCCTTGACAAAGAGCAGGAAGAAGCCATACAACAGTTTTTTCAGAATTTCTCCATTGAAAAACGGACCGAACTAAAAGAAAAATTTATTTCCCTTTGGGACAAGCTAGGTACTATCTACCATCGTTACCGTGCGAACCTGACAGAGTTAGGCATTGCTTACGAAGGCATGCTCTACCGGAACGTGATCGAACAACTCGATACCGACCAACTCAAATACGACAAATACATATTTGTCGGGTTCAATGTTTTGAACAAAGTAGAAAGTGACTTTTTCAGAAAACTGAAAGATGCGGGCAAGGCACTCTTCTATTGGGACTATGATATCTTCTACACCCAACAAATCAAAAAACATGAGGCCGGAGAATTCCTGAAACGTAATCTCGAGGAATTTCCGAACGAACTCCCGGAAAGCTTTTTCAACACCTTTAAAGAACCGAAGAAAATACGTTATATTTCCGCTTCTACCGAGAATGCCCAAGCACGTTTCCTTCCCGGATGGATTAAGGCGATAACAAACGATCATTCACAAATTACCGTAGAAAAGGAAAAAGAAAATGCTGTAGTGCTTTGTAATGAAGCTCTGTTGCTTCCCGTACTTCATTCCATTCCGCAGGAAGTGAAGAATGTCAATATCACCATGGGATTCCCATTGGCTCAAACTCCTGTTTATAGCTTTATCAATGCCGTAATGGAACTGCAAACCAATGGTTACCACTCCGATACCGGCCGATTCACTTACGAGGCAGTATCCGCCATATTGAAGCATCCCTATACCCAGCAATTATCATCCCATGCCGGTCCCCTGGAACGTGAACTGACCCAAACAAACCGTTTTTATCCACTTCCGTCAGAACTTAAACAGGATGATTTTCTAACTACCCTCTTCACTCCCCGTAATGGTATAAAAGAACTATGCGATTATCTGATCGAATTAATCAAAAACATTTCAACCATTTATCGGAAAGAAGGAGAATACAATGATATCTTCAATCAACTATATAGAGAATCGCTCTTTCAAAGCCATACCAAAATCAACCGTCTCTACAGTTTGATTGAAAGCGGAGAACTAAATATACGCACCGATACTCTGAAACGACTGATTACCAAAGTACTGACATCTTCTAACATTCCTTTCCACGGAGAACCTGCTATCGGAATGCAAGTCATGGGAGTATTGGAAACACGTAATCTGGACTTCCGGAATCTCATTATATTGTCTCTCAACGAAGGACAACTTCCAAAATCCGGAGGAGATTCCTCTTTTATTCCCTATAATCTCCGGAAAGCATTTGGCATGACCACTATCGAACACAAAAATGCAGTGTATGCCTACTACTTTTATCGACTGATACAACGGGCAGAGAATATCACGCTACTCTACAATACTTCTTCGGACGGTCTCAACCGTGGAGAAGAATCCCGCTTCATGCTGCAATTACTTGTAGAAGGTCCACATGATATCACTCGCGAGTATCTGGAAGCCGGACAATCTCCGCAAAGTACCCAAGAGATACGAGTAGAAAAAACACCTGAAGTACTAAGACGAATCTATCGTGCTTACGATAGCACTCATCCAAATTCACTGGTTCTCTCTCCTTCCGCCCTTAATGCTTATCTGGATTGCCGGTTGAGATTCTACTACCGTTATGTAGCGGGCTTGAAAACACCGGACGAAGTGAGTGCTGAAATTGATTCCGCTCTATTCGGAACCATTTTCCACCTCTCCGCCCAATTAGCATACACCGACCTGACTGCAACCGGAAAAACGATACAGAAAGAAGATCTTGAACGCTTATTACGCAATGACGTGAAGCTACAAAGCTACGTTGACCAAGCCTTCAAAAAAGAATTATTCAAAGTTTCTCCCGAAGAAAAACCGGAATATAACGGCATACAACTTATCAACTCCAAAGTAATTGTTTCCTATCTGAAACAATTGCTGCGTAACGACCTTCAATATACTCCTTTCGAAATGGTCGCTATGGAAAAGAAAGTTTCAGAAGAGATTACTATACAAACAGGACAAGGACCGTTCACTCTCCGTCTGGGTGGCACAATCGACCGTATGGATGCAAAAGAAAGTACCCTGCGGATTGTTGACTACAAAACAGGAGGAAGCCCTAAAATACCTGCTAATATCGAGCAACTGTTCACCCCATCGGAAACACGCCCGAACTATATCTTCCAGACTTTTCTGTATGCTGCTATCATGAGCCGGCAACAATCGTTAATGGTAGCTCCTGCTCTGCTCTACATCCACCGGGCAGCATCGGAAAACTATTCGCCTGTTATTGAAATGGGAGAACCTCGTAAACCGAAAATACCGGTAAACAACTTCGCTTTCTTTGAAGATGAATTCCGTGAACGCCTGCAAACATTATTAGAAGAAATATTCAGCGAAGAAGAGCCTTTTACGCAGACAGAAGATACTAAAAAATGTTCGTATTGCGATTTTAAGGCTATCTGCAAACGATAAACCGAAAATAGAATATACCAATTAAATAAGGGCACGATTTACATATTCATGCAAACCGTGCCCTTATTATTTCTAGTCGTATTATCTATAGTTATCTTATTTCTCCAACAATGGAATTGAGAAACTAAATGTAGACCCGTCTCCCTTCTTTGAAGTAAACCAAAGTTTACCGCCATTTTTGACAACAAAGTCCTGACACAATAACAATCCGAGTCCCGAACCTTCTTCATTGTTTGTACCAAAGGTACTGAAATGAGTATCGGTATGCAGCAACTTCTTCTGATTTTCGTCATCAATACCGCAACCACTGTCTTTCACACTTACGATTGCCATACCGTCTTCTTCTGCCAGTGACACCACTACTTCCGAACCTTCATTGCTAAACTTAATCGCATTACTGATTAAATTACGAATCACCGTCTTAATCATGTCAATATCAGCACGAACAGCCACATTCTCTACAGGCACATCTTGTACTATCTTAATATTTTTCAGACTGGCCACCATCGTAAAGATTTCACTTACGCCCTCTACGACTTCCACCATATTAATATCCTGATAAACCACTTTCAGTTTACCAATCTGGCTCTTCGTCCATTTCAGCAGATTATCAAGCAATGAGAATACATCTTCTGTTGTCTGATTAGCCATTGTCAGCAATTCATACATCTCATCACCAATTGTTTCGCTTGGCAGATTCAGAATCAGCATATTCAGCACCATCTTGATAGATCCCATTGGTGAACGCAAGTCATGTGCAATCACAGAATAGAGTTTGTCGCGTCCCATGATCGTCTTACGCAACTCTTCCGTTTGTGCAACAATGATTCTTTTCGCTGCAACCAACGAAATCTGGTGCGTCACACGAATAATCAATTCTTCTTTATTGAATGGCTTTGAAATAAAGTCATTACCACCCACCTGAAATCCTTTTACGATATCCGCCGTACTATTTAGAGC
>DXOJ01000813.1 GCA_019412865.1 Bacteroides sp.
AGTCATAACACCGGCACAAATCAATATAAGTGCGAGGTCAGCTATAAGAGTAGGTAATTGAGACATTATTTTATCGTATTTGATGACAAAATTATATTATTTCTATGGGATAAACAACATATTTACGGATATGTTTTGCAATAACCATCATAAAATAAGTTAGCCCCGGATAGAGTCGTAACTTATCCAGGGCTATACACAATAACAAGCTTATTTTTTACTTTCTAAAAGGCGGTTTCACTACCACAGCTTTCAATTTCCGACCACGCATATCGATACAGATTTCCGTACCCACCTTACTATATTCCGGTTTCACATATCCCATACCGATACCAATCTTACGGGTAGGCGACATCGTACCGGAGGTCACCACTCCCACTTTCTCGCCTTCATCATTCACCAGTTCATAGCCATGACGGGGAATTCCGCGATCAACCATTTCAAAGCCAACCAGTTTACGGGTAACACCTTCCGCTTTCTGTTTTTCCAGCATCGGACGGTTGACAAAATCCTTGCCCTCCACAAACTTAGTGATCCATCCCAATCCGGCTTCTATCGGAGAAGTCGTATCATCCAGATCATTGCCATACAGACAGAAGCCCATTTCCAACCGGAGCGTATCACGGGCACCCAAACCGATAGGTTTAATGCCATACTCTTCACCAGCTTCAAAAATAGCCTTCCATATAGAATCAGCCGCAGACGGATAGAAATAAAGCTCAAAACCTCCCGCACCGGTATAACCCGTATTGGAGATAATCACATTCTCTTCACTTGCAAACGTTCCAACCTTAAATGTATAATAAGGAATAGTAGCAAGATCAATATCCGTCAACTTTTGCAGAACCGAAATAGCCTTCGGACCCTGTATAGCAAGTTGAGCTATGTTATCCGACGAATTTTCCAACTCGGCTCCCTCCGTATTGTGAGAAACACACCAGTTCCAGTCTTTTTCCATATTGGAAGCATTCACCACCAACATGTATTTTTCCGGTTCATACTGATAAACCAGCAAATCATCTACAATCCCCCCATCCTCATTCGGAAAACAAGTATATTGTATTTTACCCGGAGCCAGTGCCGCCACATTGTTAGATGTTATTTTCTGCAGAAAGGCCAACGCTTGCGGTCCTTTCACCCAAAATTCTCCCATGTGCGATACATCAAATACACCGACACCTTGACAAACAGTTATGTGTTCATCAATGATACCGGAGTATTCAATAGGCATATTATAACCTGCAAACTCGTGCATTTTAGCACCAAGTGCTATATGTTTCTCTGTAAACGGAGTGGTTTTCATTATTTTAAAGTATTAAGTTTTAAGTATCAGGTATTAAGTATTACCGGAGCTTACCGTCTTTTTATTTGGAAGCCACCAGTTCTGCTATTTTTACGATCACTTTCATTGCTTTCTCCATATTCTGGATAGGCACAAATTCGTAACGACCGTGGAAATTCAGACCACCGGCAAAGATATTCGGACAAGGCAATCCCTTAAAAGAAAGCTGCGCACCATCCGTACCTCCACGAATCGGTTTTACATTCGGTTTCACACCCACGGCTTCCATAGCTGCAAAAGCAGTATCGATGATGTGCATTACCGGTTCTATTTTCTCACGCATATTATAATACTGGTCGCGCAGTTCGAGTGTCGCAGTACCAGCTCCATATTCAGCGTTCATTTGAGCAACCAGGCGTTCCATCTCTTTTTTACGATTCTCAAATTTCGCACGGTCATGATCGCGGATGATATAAGATACAGTGCTTTGCTCCACATCCCCCTGAATACCGATTAAATGATAAAATCCTTCGTAACCGGTCGTGTGCTCCGGTCTTTCTTGCGAGGGAAGCAATGTGATAAATTGATTGGCAAGATAGATTGAGTTAATCATCTTATTTTTGGCATATCCCGGATGCACATTACGCCCTTTAAAGGTAATTTTAGCAGCGGCAGCATTGAAGTTCTCAAATTCCAACTCCCCTACTTCACCTCCATCCATCGTATATCCCCATTCGCAACCGAATTTCTCTACATCAAACTTATGAGCACCTTCACCAATTTCTTCGTCCGGATTGAAGCCGATACGGATTTTTCCGTGCTTGATTTCCGGATGTTCCTTCAGATACACCATTGCAGATACAATTTCCGCAATCCCGGCTTTATCGTCAGCACCAAGCAACGTCTTTCCATTGGTCACAATCAAGTCTTCTCCCTTATGATCCAGCAATTCCGGGAATTGTGATGGAGAAAGGACTACATTCTCTTCTGCACAAAGCACAATATCCGAACCGTCATACTTTTCCACAATGCGCGGAGTGACATCTTTACCCGTCATATCAGGACTTGTATCCATGTGGGCAATAAACCCGATAGTGGGTACTTCTTTATTTATATTGGCAGGAAGTGTAGCAAAAAGATAGCCATGCTCATCCAAAGTAATATCTTCCAATCCCAAAGATTCCAACTCTTTTTTCAAGTATTCAGCAAAAATCATCTGCTTCGGAGTACTTGGAGTAAGCCCTGTCGATTCATCAGATTGTGTATCGAAGCTTACATACTTTAAAAATCTGTCTACTAAAGTCATATTGTTTTAATTACAAGTTACTAATTACAATTTACAAATTGATAGTTTATAGTGCCGTAAAGGTAAAAAAA
>DXOJ01000814.1 GCA_019412865.1 Bacteroides sp.
GATGTGTATAAGAGACAGCCATTAAGCTCCGGCATCTGGATGTCCAGAAACAGGAGATCGACCTCTTCGCCAGGCAATTCTTTCATTGCCTGAACCGCACTGGAATACTTTCCTATGAGTTGCAGGAACGGGGTTTTATTCACGTAACTCTCTAACAAGCTAAGAGCTAACGGCTCATCGTCAACAATTGCACAACGTAATATCATACTAATTTATATCTAAAGTTCTTATATCCAATGTTTTGAAATCTACTCTTTGATCTTGATGCTTAATCTCGATTCGTATACTTTTTCATCCTTTGAGATGCCTTTCGACCAAGTATAAGCCCCGGGATAAAGAATCTCCAACCGGCGGCTGACTTGCTCCAGTCCCACACCCGAGCCACTTTTATCCTCCACTGTCTTTGGATGATTACTGTTGCGGATTTCGCAAATCACCTCCTTATCATTCTCCGAAAGATGAATACTGATGAAACTCGATTCAGTAGGGGAGATGCCATGCTTGAAAGCATTCTCTATCAATGAGATAAAGATAAGCGGGGCTATAAGCGTCTGGCTGTCGGGCTGAATATCGAATTTAGTAATCATCTGTACATTGGCCGACAAGCGGATGCGCATCAGTTCAATGTAATTCCGGATAAAATCAACCTCTTTGCAGAGAGGAACGTATGTCTGTTGATTATCATATAACACATAACGAAGCAGTTTGCTCAACTCCTGAACTGCTTGTTGCGCCTTGTCCGAATCAAATGCAATCAGTGCATAGATATTATTCAGCGTATTCAGCAGAAAGTGAGGGTTCAGTTGGTTCCGTAGATTTTTCAGTTCCGCTTCCGCACGGTTTCGTTCCGCTTCTTTGCGGGCTGCTTCATTCTGCGTCCATCGCGCGCTCATACGGATAGCGGCACTTAGGCCGATAGTAAATACGAGGCTCAACATATCTCTAAGGAAGAACAACCATCCCGGAGGCATCCCCGGTCTTTTGGATTTTGGCATAAATGACGGATCGAATGTCAGGCTTTGCCAGAGATGTAACAAAATGCCGATGACACATAAAAAGATAATGTTGTAGACGATATATCTTTTGGCCTGACTCTGAAACAGGTAACGGGGAACAAGAATGAAATAATTCACGTAGAACGCAATCATGAAAGAGAGTGGTACAGCAAGATGGCGTATATAGGCCATCCAGTTAATGTTCCCGTTTCCACGTTCAACGAAGAAGAACGGGAAACCGAACATAATCCCCCAGCTGATAATGTGTATCAGTATCTCCAGGGGACGACGTGCGGATGTAAAGGTTTGTTTCATAAAGACAAAGATAATTTTTTTAATTGACAACCGACGGTTGTCAATCAATTATTCGTATCTGATGGCTTCTATCGGGTCTAAATCTGCTGCTTTCTTAGCCGGATACCATCCGAAGAAGACGCCCGTAATGGTACATACTGCGAAGGAAAGGAATACGCTCCACGGCTGGATATAGATAGGCCAATGCGCTACGCTCTTGACAATCCAGCTGGCCCCGCAA
This sequence comes from Bacteroides sp., assembly GCA_019412865.1. Classification (GTDB taxonomy): domain Bacteria; phylum Bacteroidota; class Bacteroidia; order Bacteroidales; family Bacteroidaceae; genus Bacteroides. The sequence continues at coordinate 1,531 of DXOJ01000814.1, forward strand.
CCGATAATTACTCCGATGATACCTCCCGTGATACTAATCATGATGGCCTCGATAAGGAATTGGCTTAGAATATCGACTCCACGTGCACCGACGGACATACGCAGACCGATTTCACGGGTGCGTTCCGTAACGGATACATACATGATATTCATAATTCCGATACCACCCACTACCAGCGAAATGCCTGCAATACAAGCCAGCAGGGTTGTCATCAGGTCGGTGGTTGAGTTGAGCATCGTGCTCAATTCCTGTTGGGTACGGATGGTGAAATCATCGTCATCCGAAGCTTTCAGTTTATGGTTGCGACGGAGGATCGTACTGATTTCGTCAGTAGCATAATCCGTCATATCTTCGGTGAGGGCAGAGGCAAACACTCCCTGCAAATATGTAACGGCAAGCAGACGTTTCATCACTGTGGTGTATGGTGCAAGCACTACTGCATCTTGGTCTTGTCCCATAGAGTTGTAGCCTTTGGCTTTGAGCACACCTACCACACGAAGCGGTATTTTGCTGAAACGAATAATCTTACCTACCGGATCACTTCCGTCCGGAAAAAGATTGTCTACTATCGTCTTTCCGATCACACACACTTTGGCCGAACTTTGTATGTCGGCTTCTGTGAACATCTCTCCGTTTTCAACAGTCAGTTGGCGGATGTCGAGATATTCTGTTCCGACACCATTCACGGAAGCCGGGTAGTTGTTGTTTCCGGCAATGAGTTGCCCCGATGATGAAACATTGGGACTGATGGCGGACAGGAAACTTGTCTCATCGCGCAAGGCTTCGTAGTCGGCAAGCTTCAAAGTCTGCATGGCAGACGGGTCCTGACGGACACCTCCACGCATATCGGCTCCCGGATGAATCATAATCATGTTCGATCCCATCTCGGAAATCTGCTGCTGGATGCTTTTCTTCGAACCTTGTCCGATAGCCAGCATCGTGATGACGGAAGCAACACCGATAATGATACCGAGCATGGTTAGAAAAGCACGCAGCTTATTGTTCGCCAATGCCCGGAGAGCTATCTTAAATAAATTAGTTCCATTCATAATGAATAATTTGCTAATTTGTCCATATACTAATGGGGTAATTTCCTGAAGGTATAGTCACCCAAGCTGTTTATTGTACAGCAATCGGCACATTAGTATATCGGCACATTGAATAATTATTAATCCTCGTCGTTTTTCGGCAATGCAGCCAGCGCTTCGGCGGCAGACAGAATTTTCGGATTGGTTGTATCTTCTATAACCTGACCGTCACGCAGACGGATATTCCGGCTGCTATATTGCGAAAGTTCGGGATTATGTGTGACAAAGATAATCGTACGTCCCTCTGCATGAAGCTTTTGAAATAGTACAAGTATCTCGAAAGAGGTACGGCTGTCGAGGTTTCCGGTCGCTTCGTCGGCAAGAATCACTGCCGGATTGTTGACCAATGCGCGTGCGATGGCAACGCGTTGCATCTGTCCACCGGACATCTGGTTGGATTTATGTTCCAGGCGGTCTCCCAATCCTACAGCCTGTAAGGATTCGATGGCACGGCGACGGCGTTCGGAAGCGCTCACGGCAGAGTTGTACATAAGCGGTAGTTCCACATTTTCTACAGCCGTTGTTTTAGGTAACAAGTTGTAGCTTTGGAACACGAAGCCAATCTTCCGGTTTCTTAGTACCGCACGTTGAGGCTTGCTCATCGTACGTACAGGAATATCGTCGAGCAGATACTCTCCGCTGGTTGGGGTGTCCAGACAGCCTAATATATTAAGCAGCGTGGATTTCCCCGAACCGGAAGTCCCCATGATGGTGACAAACTCCCCTTCATTGATATTGAACGAAACGCCCCGCAATGCGTGGACAGTTTCGTCGCCTACCTGAAAGTTACGTTTGATATTTTGTATTTCAATTACTTTTTTCATCGTAAATAATGTGTTAAGAGAGTGTGTCAAAACGCAGATTAACGCAATTTATCGCAGATTATTTCAATTATATTGATATATTAATCAACGACTTATACAATTATTTTTGCGATAAATCGCGTTAATCTGCATTTTATTATTCATTATGGCACCCTCTTTAATAATTATTATTTCTTCTTACTTCCCGGACGGCTAGGCATGAACGGACTTCTTTCTCCGCCACTTTCCTGATTCCCTTCAGCGGCTACATTTTCACCGGGCATTGCTCCTATGGTAGCTTCTGTCACAACTTTTGTTCCTTCGGAAATGCCACTGATAATTTCTGTAGATATACCGTTGCTGATTCCTACTTCTACCGGATGAGCAGTGAATGTGGTTCCTTCACGAGTCCAGAGTTTATGTTCGCCTTCGCAATCTTTTACGATGTCATTATTACCGATTAACGGTTTTTCAGGTGTGAATCGCAGTGCTTTGTTCGGGACAGACAACACATCCTTTTTATCAAGAATATAGATCGTGACATTAGCTGTCAAACGAGGTTTCAGTTTCAAATCAGGGTTGGGAGCAGAGATTACAACTTCATAAGTAACTACTGTAGTGGTGGTGCTTGTACTGCTCGTACTGCTTGCATCTCCCAGACGAATTTGTGTAACTACGCCTTCGAATACATCATTCGGATAAGCATCTACCGTGAAGCTGGCACGCTGGCCTTCTACTACACCGCCTATATCAGCTTCATCCACATCGGCTACTACCTGCATCTGTGTCAGGTCGGCAGCAATGGTGAACAGTGTCGGAGTTTCGAATCCGGAAGCAACGGTTTGTCCTGCTTCCACATCACGGCTGATGACTACTCCGTCAATCGGTGAGGTGATAGTAGCATAAGCCAGGTTACGTTCTGCTTTTGCGAGCGATGCCTTACTGCTATCATAGCTACTTTTCGCTTTCTGATAGTTGTAGAGGGCCTGTTCGAAATCCGTATCACTAATCAGTGACTTTTCGTGTAAGCCTTTGCTACGTTCATAATTCTTCTTCTGATATTCATATTCGGCTTTTGCACCATCGTACGTTGCCTGTTGTGATGCCAATTCACTTTGCAATGTGGCACGGTCCATTTCGGCAATCAACTGTCCTTTGGTTACTACCGAGTTGTAATCTACGTAAATCTTGTCGATGATACCGGAAACCTGCGTACCGACTTCTACTTCCGTCACCGGTTCGATGGTTCCGGTAGCAGTGACCGAATTTGAAATATCGCCTTTGCTCACGTTGGCAGTGGCGTAGGTGACTTTGTGCTTGGCCGGTGAACCTGCAAAGAACCAGATTCCTGCACCTGCTACCACAACGACTGCCACAGCGATTAAGATAATCTTTTTCGTTTTCATTCGTTTATTATGCTTTTATTTATAATGCTAATTGATCTCCCTGATAGAACTTCAGCAACTGCGTATTCAGTATGGCCATATATTTGGCTTGAAGCTGTTCCTGCTGTGCTTGCAGCAAGTTGTTCTTTTCAGTAAGAAGTTCTATGGTATTCTTCATTCCCAGATTAAACTGTTCGCTAATCAACTCATAGCTGATTTGTGTACTCTTCAACTTCTCGTTTGCTGCTGCATAACGTTGCTGTGCACTGTTAGCATCCAGCCAGAGTCCTTCGATGGTCTTGTACAGAGTTTTTTGTTCGTCAAGCAAGGATAACATGCTCGTCTCGTATTGCAATTTTGCTTTCTGTACGGCACTTTTAGTTTGACGGTTATTGAAGATCGGCACACTGACAGACAATCCGATCGAATTGTTCCATCCGTTTTTCACTTGCTCTCCGAAAGTGAAGTCGCTGCCGCTGGTGTGGTTGGTTCCGATTCCTGCGCTAAGGCTGATTGTGGGCAAATAACTTGATTTGGCAATACCGATACCCAGTTCGGAAGCCTCTACATTAAGTTTGCTAGCTTCAATCTCCGGGCGAAGACTCAATGCACTAATGTACACATCTTTTTTGGTAGGCAACGGAGCCAGTACATTTTCGTCGGACAGGGCAGGGAGGTAGATGTTCATTTCATTCTCCCCATCCAGTTCGAGCAATTGTTTCAGTTGTAATTTGTAATCTTCAAGAGTGGCTTGCGCTGTGACAAGTTGGTATCGGTCTGTGCTCACCTGTGCTTCCAGTTGGGCAAAGTCGCTTTTGGCAATACTTCCGGCGTTCAGAAGTTCCTGTCCGCGGTCACGCTGCGCAATAGAGACTTGCAGGGTACTTTCGTTTACTTTGACAGACTCGGCTGCATAAAGAATCTGGATATACACTTGGGCGATAGATTCCTGAATGTTATTTTCGGAAGTCGCTACGTCCAGTTCGGCTACCTGATTGTTCAACTTTTCCTGCTGGATGGTTTTCAGTCTTTTATTACCATTATATAGAGTCCACGACGCATTCAGTCCATAATTACCATTGTAGCTCGTTTTACTATTGCTACTGATAATTTCGCTGCCGCTTACCCGACTACTCGTCTCCTGATACGGACGATTCACCACCTGCTGGCTGGTAGAGAACGAAAGACTGGGAAACAAGGCAGCCTTAGCTGTCTTTACATCAATCTGCGTGCTGGCCGCAGTGATCCGGTTCTTGCGAATCGTGATGTTCTGCTCTTTTGCGTAGTCGATGCATGACTGCAAATCCCATTGAGCCGGAATTTTCGTTTCTTTCAGCGTATCGACTTGCAGCGGAGAAACTTGGGCAGATATGCCGGACAGCATACCTGCTCCAAGAAATGTCATCACTGTCAATCTTCTTACATTTATCATATTCATACTTCTATTGATTTACTGTTAGCGAAGGTACGTACATATTATATATGCCGCAAAAACGATAGACGGATGACGTAATTTCGCCGTTAAATGTTTTTTTTTCTGTCGATAGGCAGGTTTTTGAAGAAAAACACAACAAATCACACAACTTTTTTGATTAGTTGTTTGTTTTAATTATAAAAAATGTATATTTGTACTCATTACAAATTATAACGTCAACATATGAAGAATACACTGCTTACGATCTGGAACTTCTATTTGGAGGGCTTCCGTAGTATGACCTTGGGGCGTACCCTGTGGGTTATCATTCTGCTGAAATTATTCGTTATGTTCTTCATCCTTAAAATGTTCTTTTTCCCTGATTTCCT
>DXOJ01000815.1 GCA_019412865.1 Bacteroides sp.
CATCAGCAAGAAATTTTCCCATTTTGTCCATTTTTTTACCTTTCAGAACGGATGCCTGACAAATAGAAAACCCAGGAGTTGCCTCTCCGGACGTTCGACTTGAATGTAATTGAGTCACATGGACTAATCACTTCTCTTTGCCTATTGGCATTGTAGCATATGCATTTCAGTAATACAATCTGCAAATTTAAAATTAAAGTGGGCACAAAGTGAGTCGAGCCTTGATTTTCTTCTTTTTCCATGCTATACTATCACCCGATGTAAAACCCTGAAAAAACAAGGTCTTATAGGGGTTTCGCCGATTCCCGGCGTAAAATGAATCGAGTGTTCGTGACCTTCCACTCGTAAAACAAAACTTCTTTTTCTTCCTATTTATATAGGTTTATCTTTGTTTATTTAGCCTAGAAAGCACTGTGTTTTCAGGCTTTTATTTTTTATCTTAATTTATCCCCGTTTATGCAATTTGGTACTTTTTTTGTACTGCCACAAAAAAAGAGAGGGCTTCTATACCCTCTAAAATGCATTCGCTATTTTCTCCATTTCCTCTGCCTTTGTATCCGGTAATACATGGCTGTATAAATCCATTGTCATAGCAAGCGAACTGTGCCCCAGTATTGTTTTTAATACCTGTGGCTGCATACCTGCTTCAATTGCCCTGGTCGCAAATGTATGGCGAAATACATGGCTTGTGATTCTCGGGAAATCATGCCCGGCTTCCCGAATCCGGTTTATTGTTCTGTCAATCTCTGCCTGTATCCGTTCCCTGCTAACCGGTCCGCCCTCTTCATTGCAAAATAAATACTGATCCATTCTTACTACTTTAAATCCCCAATATTTCCGTTGTGCTTCTATATGCTCCAATGTGGCAGCAGTCAACGGTATATCTCTGGCGGAAGTTCTTGTCTTTGGCGTATCTTCCATATATCCCTTGCCCTCTATGTATTTCAATGTTCTTTGAACATGAATCAGTTTCTGTTTCTTATCAATGTCGGAATACTTAAGCCCCTGCATTTCTCCTTTTCTCATACCAGTTCGAAGCATCACCGCAAAAAAATGATACAGATAACTCTCTTTTGCATATTCCATAAATAGATCTTGCTGTTCTTTTGTCATGGCCATTCTCTCCTTTTTCTTTCCTGTCTGCCGTGGTAACTCTGCCAGCTTTACCGGATTACGTTCAATCAATCCATTCTTCATGGCCTGCTTTAAGCACCCGTTTAAAACAGCCGATACAATTTTAATACTTGATAATGCATATCCTTCTTTCACCAGATCGTTGTATAACTTTTGAATATGCTCGCCCCGGAGCTCCGAAATCTGCCTGCTGCCGAGTCTCTTTTTTATAATGCTCTGATAATATTTTTCATAGCTCGTATAGGTTCCTATTTTCACCCGATTCTTTTTATATTCCTCCAACCAAGTTTTATACCATTCATCAAGAGTGATTTTCTCTTTTGTAACATATATGCCATGCTCCAGCTTATATTTAAGCTCTGTCATATACTTCTGTGTCTCTGTAATGGTATTCCCATGCACAAGGTATCTTTTCCCTTGATACATGAAACGCCCTTCATAGCCTTCATATCGTTGTTGTATGCCTTTTGGCAGCTTTCTCCCTCTCTTATCTATTGCCATGCCTTGCTCCTTTCTGAACATAAGTTCACGTATTGCAATAGGTCAGCATGACAGTTATAATCATGTTGACCCTTTATTGTGTGTATTGGGTTATTTCTGTTTTAGCCCCGTGGTGTTGCCGCACCTGGGGCTTTTGTTATCACCTTCTTTCAAGTTTTTATGCTCTTGTTTTTGTCACCTTTTTAGGGTGTCCGAAATGTCAGAGTATACATTCAATCCGAGTATTTCCGAGTCTTGACCTTCTGCCGTCCTGTTCGGATATTGGTGTATCGTTCCAGGAAGGGCAGCAGTCTTACAACTTCTCACTGTTCAGAGAGTGCACCCTGTATTTGTGGTTTTGTGCGATGTCGCACCTCGCGCGCGTTATCGTGTTACAAAATTCCCGCCGTCCGGTTCCAGTCAGCCAATACCTTTCCCGGAAGGACGAGAACGCTATTTACAAATTATCAGCAACAACCATAAAGACCTTTTCGATAAATGGTTTTGCCTTATCCGGTACAGACTTCATTACTTCATCATGCCACTCCTGAAACTCTTCTCCGGTCAGCTTACGAGCTTCAACTACCATTTCTGCAATCTGCGGAACTGCCTGCACAAATACGTCTCTTTCAGTCATGATGTTGCGCCCTCCTGGCTCTCTCTGCTCTCTTCCCCTCAATCACGCCATAAATAAATACCTGGCATAGACCAATAAGCCCAGAATCATATTTCTGGAATATGCTCTGTATAATCTCACAGGGCACCTCACCAATGTAACTATATTTCAGCATATCAAGTACCTCTATCAGTTTTCTCTGATCCATTATCAGATCTCCATTCCTGCACGCTTCTACTTTCAGTTTCTCATTAATTACCTCGTAGGCCATTTTTCTCTTGTCCTTTCCCCGGACTCCATGCTATGATAATTGTAGTTGTTGGCTGGAATCCGGTCATATACCGCCCCTATCGGTGTTGCAGCACTGATAAGGGCTTTTTCTTTATACTGCTTCTTGTACCTGTGATCTACCAAAGAACCGGGCGTTATATATTGCTCCATCTCCTTTAGATCCCCAAATCAATGAACATCCAAACAATGCTTTAGAACCGTGTATTACTTCATATCCAAGCTTTTTCCAACCAGACCATGTATTTGTCTCCTCTGCTACGCCTGCTGCCGCTTTGCTCCTCTCAATGCGCTCTGCGTTGATTTCTTCGGCTTTGGCTGACAGCCATGCTCTGTGTAATGCTTCTGCAAAGCTAATGTCGTTCTTACGGTAGTTCTTCCATGCATTCAGCATGATTCTCTTTAAATCGTATTTCATAACCTATGTACTCCTTTCTGCAGGTGTTCCAACAGCTCCGGCAGGTCTTAAACCAATCTCAGTAACCTCTTGTATACCTTTGCTTTCCCTTGTCCGGTATTATGTTGGTGTCTCCGGTACGCTTACGCCACATCGTTTTCACCCTTCGCTGTTGTCTTTCCTTAACTTGTAACTATATTATACTACGTACATAGTTATTTATCTATTGACGTTTTGTACAAATATGTACGTAGTTTTTTGTCAATATCAACTATGTACATAGTCTTGAATAAATGGTATACTTTAATCGTAAGGTGGAATGGAGGCATTTATAATTTTCCGCCCTTTACTAGAAAGAAGGTGAAAACACATGCCAACCAAAGAAGACAAAGCAAAATACGATATAAACTACGCCAAAGCAAAATTAAAACGTATTCCCCTAGATGTTCAAAAAGAGAAATATGAACAAATAAAGGCTGCTGCAGGTCGAACTGGGGAATCTGTCAACGGATATATTAAAAAGGCTATTGATGAGCGAATGGAGCGTGAGCAATAATGTTTTTCTTTCTGAAGCCAGTATTTAACTTTGATTCTCTTCCAGATAGTAAAATATTACTTTGGTTATTGTTCTTTCTCTTTCCACGCGCTGAAATAGTTTTTAAAGACGATTTTGAAGACGATTCATTTTGGGAAGACTATGAATGATTATATCCGATGCATTAATTCTGTTCAGAAGGATCCGAGTCCCTGTTTCGGGTACTCAGACCAAAGGGGATCTATTTCACTACCCCTCTTGCATCCTGCTGCCGGATATGCTATATTTAAGATACAAAAAGAGCAACCGCCCACAAGGTGGGTTGACCTCGAATTATATGGTATATAGAATCACCACTCCTTCGCTCGCCAAAGTTCCGGGGTGGTTTTTCTATGCCTTAAAACATTATCTGATAAACGTAAATACGAATGTCAGCAATGCGAGAATGAACATACCAAACGCCATAAGGTCGTTGAAATCAAAATGATTATTGTCCATCAGCACCACCCCCATTCTATGTAGAATAGAGGCCAGCCACCCTGTAACACGATTGCTCTACTCACAATATAACATAATGCCATTCTCTAAGCAATCAGATTTTCACAGTGGCAGCAGTCAGAAAACTGCCTCTTTTATTCCTGGAAGAACCTCATTTTATCCCGAAATATCTCCAATTTTTCCCAAACCTTAACAAAACTTAACATTCATTTTCCCAACTATGTAAATGCCCTTATCACAAATGAGACCTAAAGAAGTATGTCGGTATACCTACAGTTGTGGTTTATCTTGTTTGAAAATTAGCAATTTACAACCGTACCCGAAAGTACACTTACAAATCCGACTATTGAACATTTTTATCTGTACGTTAGCAAAAGTTAGCAATTCTCTTCCCTGCACCTAGATTAAATCTAGTTGCTCAAAAATGAGCAAAACCACAGTTTCTTCCAAATATGGGAAAAACGTCAACAAACGTCAACAGACCTTCTCGCTACTCAAATTGGGGGAACGTGTACGTCGAAAATATCGACCGCCTTTCATTGCTGACTTTTCAGCAGTGCTTTATATGGTGTCATGATATTGACACCCTGGCAGCAGTCCAATATTATCCGCTCGACCAAAAATCCGGCTCAGTATTTCATTGCCGGCTTTTTAACAGGGCTATCTGAAATAGTGGAACCCTCCTCAATTTTGAGGAAACCTATATCTCCGGTATAAATCCGCTGGACGGCTTGAAATCCTAAAGTAGGATTGCATCTACTCATCACCGTAATCAATCGTGATGTTAAGGTCCATATCTACATCTGTTTCAACTTTATCAGTGAACAGTGCGTATCTCTTGCCCAGAAGCTCTGCAGCTTTCAATTTTTCTTTTTCTGACGGGGCTTTTTCCATTGTCCTCGCTTCACTGCAGCCATCACCTGTGCCTTCAACTACAATCTCCTCTGCTGTGGATTTTCCACGCATTACTGCAGTTAGGTATCTCAATACTTCGTCCTGATCTGCTATCAGCTCCGACTCTTTCTCAGCCATTCGTTTCGCTATATATTCCTTGATGCCACTTCTTGCAACCAGTTTATATGCGTTTCCTCTTGCGTACCTCGGAGAATACCCGGCGCGGACTGCTGCCGCTTCTGCGTTTAAATCTATCAAATATTCATCAGCAAATCTTCTCTGCCTTTCCTTCACTTCACTCACCTCCCGTTGTTCAGCCTTTGTTCGTTCGTAATTTCTCTTGGTTCTCTCTTGCTTCACCACACTCGGCGAACTCAATTTTGCGTTCGTTCTTCTCACTTTCCTCTCACTTCACGGGCATCTCCTCCCCGGTGCATACAAGAATGACCTTCACACTGTCACTGCGAAAAAAAACACACGATGCTCATTCAGATATTAAATTTCATCAAGTTTTCCGTGATCCCGCTGTGGATCTCTCGGGTTCGTTCGGGGTTCATTCCCATTTCACATTAATTTTCATCAATCTCTCCAACCTAAAACAGCACGTTCCACCTCACTGAATCCGGTACGCTGGAAGCTTTCAACACCAATATGATAAATTGGGTATGGGGTCAGATACTGTTCATGATATGCCTGGTACTTCCTGCTTGTATGTGGCGCCCTGAGCTTCCTCATTGCCTTTCTCTCCGTCTCTCTTATCTTTGACTCAGAGCAACCAAGCTTCTCTCCAATCTCCCGCAGAGTGAGGCGGTCGTAGTATCTCCAACGTATCACCTGCGCCTGTCCCTCCGGTAAATTATCAATTGTCTCTCTCATGTTTTTCTGCATTGCCTGCAAATCGCACAACCGGATCACGTCCCCTTCCAGGTTCTGATCTGATGCCAATGTATCCTCAAGTGTGAAGTCTTCACTTTCTCCGCCTATCACTTCGCTGAGGCTTCTTATTTGCCCTCTCTTTGCATTTTCCTGTATGCGTGTAAGTTCTTCCCGGCTTACGTCTAGAAGTCCTCGTAATTCATAATCAGAGGGTTCATGATTATACATTTTCGTATACTCTCCGACAATTCGCCGATACTTCATCACAGACTGATACATATCAGAGGGCAACCGGACTGTACTGTCACGCTCAACAAAACGCTGCATGCGCTGTTTTATCCAGTATGCTGCATAATTGATAAACGGGATATGCTGGCTTACATCATAATGATTGACTGCTTCATTCAGTCCTAAATACCCCTCCTGCATCAGATCATCAAACTCCGCATAGCCTTTATACTTCTTGGCCAGCTTTGCCACAAAGGCCTTTGTCTGCTGCCATAATTGCAGCATATTGGTAGCAGTCTCTTCTCCGTCCTGGATCCTTGCTACAAGCTGTTCGTTTGTTATCACCATTGTTTCTTTCTCCATGAATACTAAAATAAATGCAGAGGTCACCTTACTGTCGTGAGGCGTCCTCTGCTGCAAGGTATATATTTATTCACTTTTTTGATCGCAACTCTGTTTTCAATTCTTGCAATTTACTATCACTTTGTTCTGATATACTTGTAACCTCTCTATTTGCTTCAATTTTGGCAGGTTCTTGATTTAATGCAATCTTTATCGCCTCTTGATTTTTATGCTGGATTTGAGCTGAGTACGAACTTGCATTGACTTGAGCAATTCTATTTTTCAAATCGTCCGGCAACCTATCATACTCTGTTTGCTGCGCTGCCTCGCTTCGATATGCCCTCATAAAGTTAGATGAAGCCACTTGGCTGTTATAATCCTCATCAGTTGCCCACGCTCTAAGTTGTCCCGGAGAGCCAACTGCTTTTTGAATCAATGGCGGTAATTTTGAAAATGCAGCCTCTGAATTATATGCGCTATTCCGAACTGCATTTTCTACAAGCGTCCACGCCTCAAGCTCATTCATTTGCTTTGGTATACTCAATTCCTGTACTCGTGCTATTAATTGTCCCGGTGCCGGTGCAAAACCGCTCGTATCTGAACGCAAATAGGTGATAAACGCCTGTTGTGCCAAATCAAACGAAATATCAGATAAAGCTAAATGCCATGTATTAACTGCAACACTTTTATCCAATGGTTTATAGTTTGGGTATGCTCCCTGTATCATCATCAACAATCTTGCCGCTTCCTCTCTAAGCATTCAACCATTCCCCCAGTTCATTTCTATCTGCTTGCAGGTTATTACTATCTACCTGTCTTCTTTTTTCCCATGTTCTTACAGATGCTTTCCAATCTTTCATTTTCGACTTACCAACATACCACCCTTTTGAAGAATAGAAATCAACAAAACATTGAGCATCAACATTATTTCCACGTTCAAGACAATATTCTCGTACTTCTTCCACAGTGGGCGGGATAAATCGGGACGATTTTCCCCCCTTATTATTTATACTATCCTTACCTATACTATCCTTACCTAACCTAACCTGGGTATCCGTAATGCCTACCATGTGGTTGCTGATTGGTATACCATTTGAAGTCATGTGCAATTGATAGCGGTCATCAACCGTATCTAACTGTTCCAATTCTGCTTTAAATCGCGTGGGTGTATAACGATCTTTTCTCAAATAATTGTTTATTTTCCAGTCACGTATAACAACAACTCCACTATCAAATGGAATAATAAAACCTTTTGCAATCAAAATTTTCAAATCGTCTTCCGAAGCATTTGTTAAGCGGATAATTTTCTTTGGTGCACTCACAAACCCGTCATCATCAGCCTCTAATCCATATTGAAAATACAATGCTTGAGCAGAAGACGGC
>DXOJ01000816.1 GCA_019412865.1 Bacteroides sp.
ATCCACAAGTAAGCTAAATGTAACATCAAAAGTATTATGTTATAAAACACATAAACAAGAGAACTTTCAAATATCTTTCAGGAAGAGAAGAAGAAGAGGATAATATTGACGCAATTCTACACGGAGAATTTTTAGAGCCATACATAATTGATTTCTCACGACTTGGTTAGTTATCGACAATTTTTCAGAAATTTCAGAAATTGACATACCATATTCTTTATTCATTTCGAATATGATACGTTGACGAGGAGATAGGTGTTGTTTTCCTTTTTCTAATGCATTTACAAATTGGTCATAGCACATCAATGATTCAGCTTCAGCTGTTTCTGTAGACGACCGATTAAGATATTCAACGTAATCTTCCATCAAGGGGTTATTTAACTGACGGCGCATTTCTTTTAGTAGAAAATGATATGCAATCGTAAATAAGTATGATTTAAACGAAACGTCTGGATTAAGATTAGCACGATTAGACCATATACGTAAAAAAGTTTCCTGAACAACATCATCGGTTGCATCTTTCGACTTTAGGTATTGAAACACGAATCCATATAGCCGAGATACCCATTGCTCATAAAGTTCTTGATAGGCTTTCTCGGAGCCATTCCGAACAGATAATAATATTTTTCTTTGTTTTTCTATAGTTTCACAATGCATCACTTTGGATAATATTTTAATAAACAATTAGGACTGTTGATTGTCAACCTCAAAACGTCTTTATTGTTTTTGGATAGCACTCTTATATCGAACTAATTTATACAGATAGAATATTTGTATAAAATATTGATTGATATTGCAATTTATGTATTTTTTTTTAAGAATCGTGTATAAAAACATAAAAATATATTAGGCATGTCCCATTTCTATGTAGACAGCTAATGGAAACATCATGATTGTTGTACTTTGGGTAAGTTTTTAATATGTGATCCGGAAATGGCATAATATAGCATAACTAGTTCACATATAAGTGCAATTATCCATGTCCATTGCCAGCTTCCCCATGTGTCGGCAAGGATGCCTTGAAGTACAGGGAATATGGCACCGCCGAATACTCCCATCATAAGAATGCCGGAAGCTTTGGAAGTGTATTGCTGCAATCCTTTAATAGCTAAAGTGAATATGCAACCCCACATTACAGAATGGCATAGTCCTACAGATACCAATATCCATAAATTGTTGGTAAGAATAGCCACCAATATAAGTATTGTAGCAATAATGGTGGTTACAGTGAGTAATATGCGTGGAGAAACATTGTTGAAAAAACTAAATATAAGCCTTCCTACCATCAAACCTCCCCAATAGAGAGTGGCGAGTAATGCGGGGATACCTAGATCTAACCCCCAGACTACTATATGACTTTTTCCAAAGCAAAAAAAACTGTGCCCATTTTCTATTAGTTCCATTGCATGCAAATTGATATTTACTCCAATTGATACTTCTGCCCCTACATAAAAAAATAGGGCGATGACTCCTAAACTTAAATGTTGATAAGACCAAATACTGTGTTTGGGCTTATTGTTATTGTCAACTCTGGTTCCTTGAATATCAGGTAGGTTTAGTCGGGAGGTGATTAATGTAGTGATAATGATACATAAGGTGATCATTAAAAAGGGAAACATTAATTGGTCGGCCGTAACACTTTCAAGCGTAACACCGGCAAAGATAATTCCTGTAACAAAAAAAGGAGCGATCGTAGTACCAAATGAATTGATAGCACATACGATATTGATACGCTGTACCGGCTGCGTATTTGGCAGTTCATAGGCGGCAATATAAGGGTTGATTACAACTTGTAGTAAGGCCGCTGATGTTCCCATTAAATAGGAGCCCAATAGAAAAATAAAGTAGCCATAAGGAACTTGGTCTTTAAAAATTAGCATGCGAGCATCTCCGTAGTGTACTACAAGCCAGGACGAGAGAGAATACATTAATAGACCGATAACCATGATTGACAGTGCGCGTAGTAATGTTTTCTTGTAACCGTGCACGTTTATCCATTTTCCTCCTAATGAACTATTCAGTAAATATCCGAGGAAGAAAAAGAAAGATATAAAAGTTGTTAATGTATTTCTCAATTCATCTGCATGCGAAAGAAACGCAATTTTTAAAGGACCTTGAAACTGCCCGTTCACAGTTGTTAGGAAAC
>DXOJ01000817.1 GCA_019412865.1 Bacteroides sp.
GTCAGTTGTACAATTATTAATTGATAAATCTTTAAAAACGAAGGCTCATTATCAATTGAGTGTAAATGAAAAGCGGGTAGTTATTAAAGGAGCTACGGCCGCTGCTGTATTTTATGGATTGATGACTTTGGATCAAATTTTAGCTGGTGATATTTGTACTACAAAACAAAAATCAATAGTATCTATTGAAATAGATGATTGTCCGAGGTTTGATTATCGTGCATTGATGCTTGACCCCGCACGTAACTTTTTACCTATTAATGATATTAAATTTTATATTGACCAAATGGTTAAATACAAATTTAATGTATTACAACTTCATCTGACAGATGATCATGGTTGGAGTATTTGGATTGAAAGACATCCCTGTTTGGCGGGTACACGATTCTATACAAAGAAGGATATTCAGGAATTGGTCGATTATGCGGCTATGCGTCATGTACAAGTGGTTCCAGAAGTGGATATGCCGGGACATATGGTTTTTTTGTTATCAAAATATCCAAATCTGGCTTGTATTCATCAACGTAAATCAGAGAAGATCATAGGCAAGACAGGTCATATGATGCTTTGTGCCGGTAATGAGGAGGTTTATGCTGTGATGGATGATATAATTGGAGAAGTTGCTAAGATGTTTAAATCTCCGTTTATTCATTTAGGAGGTGATGAAGCTGATATACCTAAGAACTGGGCACAGTGTGATTTGTGTCGTATTTTGATGGAAAAGAGAAAATATACCAAGCCTTCTCAGTTAATGATTCCTTTTTTTGAAAATATTTTAGGATCTGTTCGCAAATATGGAAAGAAACCAATATTGTGGTTGGAATTGGACAATGTGTATCCGCCTGCTGATGATTATCTATTCCCATATCCTCAAGATGCAACGTTAGTTAATTGGCGTGAAGGAATGACTCCAACAGGTCTGGATATTTCTGCCAAGAAAGGGCATAATGTGATTATGGCCCCTAGTGAATATACTTATTTTGATTATCCACAATATAAAGGAGAATTGCCGGAATATAATAATTGGGGGATGCCAATGACTACATTGGAACAAACTTATAGGTTGGATCCTGGTTATGGTCGCCCGTTGTCGAATCAAAGGCTGATTTGGGGAGTAATGGGGGCGTTATGGGGAGAAGCGATTATTGATATAAATCGTGCTACTTATATGACGTTTCCACGTGCTTTTGCTCTTGCAGAGGCTGGTTGGACATTTATGGAAAATCGTAGTTGGGATTCTTTTAAGCGACGTGTTTTCCCGAATATCACAGAACTGATGAAAGCGGGCGTTTCCGTTCGAGTGCCTTTTGAAATCGCAAGATAATTATAAACTAGATAGATAAGGTGAAAACGAATTACTCTGATTGCATCAAGTATTGTGCAAGAGTGTTTTGCCTAGTATGTGCTATTTTGTATTTATGTATTCTTTAATCTCCATATATCTAATGAAGACTCGTGTTCTAATTTTTCTTTCATTATTTTACAGTTACTCACTTGGAGCTCAGATTCGCTTGGAAGGGTATCGTCAAGCTGACATTAATCCTGTACTCCTTACCGGACAGTGGAAAGCATACTGGATTTCCATGCCTGGAGAGGCGGATAATATATACGGTGTTTACCACATGCGTAAGACGTTTGAACTGGATGAAGTGCCGTCGCGTTTTATCGTGCATGTGACGGCTGATAATCGCTATAAACTTTACCTGAACGGTCGTTTTGTTTCGCTCGGACCGGCACGCGGGGATATTTATAATTGGAATTTTGAAACGGTCGACTTAGCTCCCTTTTTGAAAAGAGGAAAAAATGTGTTGGCGGCTGTTGTCTGGAATTATGCAGAGCAGAAACCAGTTGCGCAGATTAGTTTTAACCAGACCGGATTTCTTTTGCAAGGAAATACGGATATTGAAGCGATAGTCAATACAGATACATCTTGGTTGTGTATGAAAAACGAAGCTTACGCACCTTGGTGTAAGTCTGTCTTAGGCTATTATGCAGCAGGACCGGGTGAACTCCTCTCTGCCTCAAAATATCCTTGGGGATGGGAACAACCGACTTATGATGACAGTGAATGGCTACCAGCCCACGCAGGTATCGAAGGGGCAGTGAAAGGAGTACGTAACTATCCTGGACGACTGCTTGTTCCCTGCCCGATTCCTCCAATGGACTTACAGCTCGAACGTTTTGAAGCAGTACGTATTGTAGAAGGAGTCAAAACGCCTACCGAATTCCTAAAAACTAAAACATCATTGACAGTTCCGGCGAACAGTAAGGTGCGACTTTTATTGGATCATGGCAAACTGACGACTGGTTATCTTTCTCTTTTGTTCAGTCGCGGCAAGGATGCCAAAATTACAATTGCCTATGCCGAAGCACTCTACGAAAAGGAGAAACAAGGTGCATCCATGTCCTATCCATTTCCAGTCAAGGGAAACCGCAATGAGGTAAAAGGAAAAAGATTCATAGGATATGAAGACAAAGTGATAGCCGATGGGGGAGAAGGACGTAATTTTACAACCCTCTGGTGGCGTACGTGGCGGTATGTGAATTTGACGATTTCAACTACTGACGAGCCACTTGTGCTGGAGGATGTCTATAGTACGTTTTCTGCTTATCCTTTTCAAAGTGAGATTGCTTTTTCTGCACCAGGACACGATGAATTGAATAAAATGCTTGAGATTGGTTGGCGTACAGCACGTCTTTGTGCGAATGAGACGTATATGGACTGTCCCTATTACGAACAGTTGCAATATTTCGGTGATACACGTATTCAAGTGATGATTTCCTTATATAATACACACGATGCTTATATGGTAAAGAATGCAATTGAACAGGGGAGGCAGTCGATTGTGGCAGATGGAATCACGATGAGTCGTTATCCGTCAAATTTACATCAGTTCATTTCTTCATTCTCGCTTTGGTGGATTTGTACAGGACATGATTACTGGATGTATCGTGGAGATGAGGATTATATGAAGACGTTGCTGCCTGCCTATCGTGGAGTGCTTTCCTGGTATGAGCAGTGGTTGAAACCGGATCATAGCTTAGGATATGTACCACATTGGTTCTTTGCCGATTGGGCTGCCGGTTTTGAAGCAGGTGAGCCGGTGCGCGAAAGAGAGGGTAATTCTGCTTTTCAGGATTTAATGTATCTTTTGACGCTTGAATCAGCTGCCAGAATGGAGCAAGCTTTCGGTATTTTGTCAATGGCAGAGCATTATAGGCAGGTTGCTTCTGCGATTCGGGAAACCATCCAAAAGAAATATTGGAATGCTACTCGCGGATTGTTTGCAGATACTTATGATCATCGTAGTTTTTCGCAGCATGTCAATTCATTGGCTATCTTAGCTGGTATTGTGACAGGTGAGGAAGCTGTCGGAGTGATGGAGCGTACATTGAATGATTCATCACTGATTCAGGCGACAATCTATTTCCGCTATTATGTACACCAAGCATTGAAGATAGCAGGTATGGGTGATCGTTTGTTAGACAATTTGCAGATTTGGCGAGATCAGATGAGGTTGGGACTGACGACTTGGGCAGAAATGCCTGAACCCACCCGTTCAGATTGTCATGCGTGGGGAGCCAGTCCGAATATCGAGTTATTTCGTATCTTGTTGGGAATAGACAGTAATGCGCCGGGATTCAAATCTGTTCGTATTGCTCCGTCATTGGGTAATCTGAAAGAAGTGTCTGGTACAATGCCACATCCGGCAGGTAGTATAACGGTTTCCTATAAGCTCAATAGAAAAGGTAAACTGACGGCACGCCTTGTCTTACCGGAGAACACGAATGGAGTATTTGTTTGGAAAGGGAAAAATTATCAACTTAAATCAGGCGAACAGGTCTTAACAGTTGAATAGGTTGCCTAGATTCGACTATCCTTATTACCCTAGCGATAAAGATAGTCGGATCTCTCTATCGGTATTTGGATTTCGATATCATATTTTATGACGAAAATGGTTTGTTTTAGACTAGGTAGAAATATTTCTTTAGATTTACGTGTAACTTTTAATACTCTTTACTCTTTCCTTTCGTGAAAGAACTCACTTTATACGTATACATTCAATATAGAAGTTCATTTTTATGAGCAGAAGTTTTAAAGAATGCTTGAGTATAGTGGGTTAGGGAAAGATCGGTAAATCTATCCTTAGTTATCACGAGAGCACGGACGGGATCGTAAATATGACAGATGTAGCAAAGATTGGCTCAAGAAATTTTCCAATGTCATTTTTCGGACATTCTTTTCTTGTTGGAGGCCATTCATAATTAGTACTAACTATCATTTATAGAATCCCCCGTTCATATATAATCAGTCTAGTCAGCAGCGTGGTACGGATGTGTAAACCAGAAGCAGGAACCTACTCCTTCGGTCGAATCCACGCCTATTT
>DXOJ01000818.1:0-2233 GCA_019412865.1 Bacteroides sp.
ATAAAAATCGAAGTAAAGGATGAAAGCTACTCTTATGAAGCTATCATGGAGGAGTGCTCATTAACTTTATATTTCGATTATCCCGGATATATTGAAATTCCGGTTGGCTCCTGGTGTGACTTCTACGGGAAGCGTTATTCTTTGAAGAGGGATAGCAATTTCAAGAAGAACGGTGAACGTAACTTCGAATATACTCTGATTCTGGAAACTGGGGAGGCTGATGCTATGCTGTGGAAAGTACGTCATACCGTTGACAGAAGTATTAAATTCTCATATACAGCCAAGCCACATGAACACCTACGTCTACTCGTTGAAAACCTGAACCGTCGGAGTACCGGTTGGAAAGTCGGTGATTGCATTGAAGGAACGGAAAAAGTAATCAACTACAATCACACCTATATTCTTGATGCTTTCAATCAACTTGCAGAACTATATGAAACAGAATGGCAGATCATTGAAGAAACGGTTGAAGGAAACCAAATTAAGACTATCCATCTGCGTAAAGTTGAGTATAACAAGGAGAACCCTTTGAAACTGTCGTATGGTAAAGGCCACGGTTTTAAGGTCGGTGTTGGTCGCGAATCCGGGGAGATACCACCCGAAATAATTTTGGTAGAAACTACAGATCGCAATATTGATTATTCTACATACGGATCTAAGTACCTGTTACTTCCAAAGAATAAGACTATCCGATTTGATGGAATCAAATTTGAGAATGAAGAGGGCTTCGATTCTACTAAGGCGCGTATCTATAAGACCGATGCGGATGGAACTTGTGTCATGCGTGCCGATAAAGAACTTACAACAGCAAAGGAAGATAGTCTGGATTGTACAGCTATTTATCCTTCCCGTGTCGGTACTGTCAGTGCTGTTATTGAAGTGAACAAGAAGAATAACTTCTTTGACTTTGTAGATAAAGACATCCCGGAAGAGTTGAATTTCGAAGATTGTCTCATAGCTGGAGAAAGTATGACTGTCATTTTCCAAACCGGCATGCTTACAGGCAAGGAGTTCGAAGTAAAGTATATCCATGAAGCGAAAGACAAGAAAGAGGCACGTCGATTTGAAATTGTTCCGCAAGAAATCGATGGGATAACAATGCCGGAACCGGAAGTCTGGCGCCCGAAGGTTGGTGATACATACGCAGTGTTCGGAATGCAATTGCCGAAGGCTTATATCTGTAATGACAGCACACAAACAGGTGCGAGCTGGGAAGCTTTCAAGGAAGCAGCAAAATACCTGTATGAACATGAAGATAAAGCATTCATATTTACCGGGACATTGGACGGCATTTGGGCTAAAAAACGCTGGTTGGAGATAGGCGGTAAAATAGTACTCGGAGGGTATGTTGATTTCTATGATACGCAATTTCATCCGGAAGGTTCTCTTATTCGCATGATCGGAATCAAGCGCTATATTAATAATCCATATTCTCCGGAAATAGAGTTGTCAAACGAACCAGTCAGTACATCTGTTTCAAGTGATCTGAATAAGATTGAGACGAACAAAGTAGAGGTAGATATCAAGCATAAGGACGCCCTGCAGTTTACTAAGCGTCGGTTCCGGGATGCAAAGGAAACGATGTCCATGCTTGAAGATGCACTGCTGAACTTCTCCGGCTCTGTCAATCCAATAACCGTTTCAACCATGCAACTGCTTGTAGGTGATGAAAGCCTGCAATTCCGTTTTGTCAATTCAAAAACGAATCCAGTTCAGGTATCTCACAATATTACTTATAATGCCAGCACAAGAATACTGAACGCTCCGGCAGGAATCCTTCAGCATTTAACACTCGGCATTAGTTCTCTTTCTTCTTCACATAAGGCAGACGAATATAAGTACTGGGATATGGCTGAATACAATTCTCCGGCACTCATTGACCCGGAAAAGAAATATTATCTATATGCTAAAGTTGGCAAGGAAAATCAAGCCGGAACATTCCTCTTGAGTGAAACAGCTATTAAAATGGAACAGATAACTGGATATTATCATTTACTCACCGGAGTGCTTAACAGCGAGTATGAAGGTAGTAGAAGTTTTGTTCAGCTATACGGATTTACTGAAATTCTGCCGGGCCGCGTAACAACAGAAAGAATCCTTTCGCCGGACGGTGATACATATTTCGATCTGGTAAAAAGTGAGATAGGCGGTAACATTCAAATAAAAGCAGGTTCTTCCGGATTGGAAAATCTGTCTGAATGGGAAGCTGCCCATCAGGAAATAAAGGATGCAG
>DXOJ01000818.1:2243-5822 GCA_019412865.1 Bacteroides sp.
CGATTCAGTGGAAGGACTTCATAACTATGTAGATGGAGCCTTCGCTGACGGTCTTATAGACGAAGCAGAGGCAAAAGCTATTGAAAAGTATATCAATACGATCAACAACACTAAACAAGCTATCGAAGCAACTTATAATAAACTCTACACGAATGTTTATTTATCCGGCTCTGCAAAGGTTGGTTTGCTCAATGCTAAGGTTACATTGATGGGAAGTATTGAAAACTTGATTAATGCTATCAATGCTGCAATTTCTGATGGATTCACGACAGCAGAAGAAAAGAAAGACGTGGATAGTAAATTCACTCTTTTTAATTCTGCCTATGCTGATTTTAATACTGCTGTTGAAGAAGCAAATAAGGCAATACAGGATAAACTAAAGGAATATTCTGACGAGGCACTGCAACAAGCAATACAAGCTTTAGAGGATGCAGCGAACGCTGCTAAAGCTGCGCAGGACGCTGCCGATTCAGTCGATGGCTTACATGATTATGTGGATGGCGCATTTGCGGACGGTATCATTGACGGGGCGGAAGCGAAAGCGATAGAGAAGTATTTGAATACAGTCAAAAATACGAAATCTGCCGTTGAAGCGACATATAGCAAACTATATGTAAACACCTATTTGGAAGGTTCTGCAAAAACAGCCTTACTTAATGCCAAGGTTTACTTATTTGGTGCTATTGATAATCTTATTGCTGCAATAAATACGGCTATTGCAGATGGACAAACGACTATTGAGGAAAAAAAGAATGTAGATGATAAGTTTACTCTATTCAACTCTGCTTTAGCTAGTTTTAATACAGCTGTTGAAGAAGCAAACAAAGCTATTCACGACAAACTGAAAAGCTATTCCGATGAGTGTACAGCCGATTTGAAAGTACTCAATACTCAAATCTCCGCACAAGTAACTCGAGTTGACAGCCTGACGCAGCGGATAGATACTGCAGGTTGGATTACTACAGCTGACGGTAATAAGATATATGCTTCTAAAGAACTGGAAAACGGCAATACGCTTATATCTTATATTAACCAGGCAGCAGGTGAAACGACGATTCACTCATCTAAAATTAATTTGGAAGGTGCTGTTACAATCACCGCACTGCATAGTGATCTGCAGACAATGATTAACTCCAAAATTGATAGAGACGGATTGGGCAAATTAGCATTTGAGGATGCAGTCGAATATGCAAAACTTGGTACTACAATTGTTGTAGGCGGGTATTTGAATACTGATTTGATAAAGGTTCGCAGGATAGATGCTGACTCCGGGTTCATAGGTGGTTTTACTATCGAAAATGGACGTCTCGTTTGGACGCGTTCAGATTATTTCGGAGGAACATCAAGAAGTTTAAAGCTCGGCTCTGGAACTGCGAAAGAAGGTGTTGTTAATGTGACTTTTAATGCTGCAACTGATGGCAAATTTGGTGTTTGTGCAGTAGGAGCAACAGCAGGAGGAAGTGCGGCCATCTATGGTTCTTCGCGATCAAATCCTACATATCCGAGTAATTACATTTATGCTGGTTATTTTGATGGGAATGTAGAAGTATTGGGTGATGTTTCTGCGAATGGATTTTACCCTCGTGATGGTAATGGTAATTCATTATCCGTATTGTCCGATGTATGGATTACTAATCTGGATTCTCCAGGAAAGGTTTATAAGCAAAAGATACATATAGTAAAAGGTATGGTGATAGAAATGACTAACACATAAAATAGAAATGAAAGTAAATCTAAACAGAAACTTACTTGACTTTAGAGGTCGGGAGTTTATCGAATTGGTGAATGGTAAGGAAAGTAAGAAATCTCTTCGTGATTTGGTGGCAGAGGCATTATTTGCAGCAGGCTCTAATCCACAGAAGAATATGGAAACTTCCAAGAAATTACGAGCATATAAAATGCTACAACAGATTATTAACAATCGTGGAGTACTTGATATTGAAACGGAAGATGCTGCTCTATTAAAAGAAATTTGTGGAGAGTATCTTACTGCAGGTACGTACGGACAAATTTATGATTTAATAGAAGGAGGAAACAAGGAATGAACATCACAGCAACTAACAGTACTGCAACAACTAAGGTTACGGACGCTATCAGGATTAAGTACAGAATGTCAACCCGTGGTACCGAAGCGGTGAAAGATATTACTGCCGAGATTGTCAAAGATGAAACGACTGTCGGCTTCTTCAATATTTCTCGAAATGGAGTAACTGGATTCTCGCTACATGAGGATCATGGGCTAACCTCTGGCGAAGTGAAACAAGTATTTCAGACAGCTATTGATGATTGTAGCGAGGTATTAAAATAAAGTATTAATATTTTAGATAAAAATGATATGGATTATTTTAAAAACTTACTTATTGGATTGGTTACCGGCATAGCTGCTTATCTCAATCCTATCTCTGGGGAAATCAAAAGCCTTATTGCTGTATTTGCCCTCAATTTCATTTGTGGACTGCTTACTGCACTCCTTATCAATCATGAGAGTTTTTCTTTTAAAAAGGCTTGGAGGTGTATCGTAGAAGCAACTATTTTCTTTGCCTTGGTTAGCTGCATCTACTTTATTGGTGAACACAAAGGAAATCCGGAAGGTGCGCTACAATGTGTTTCATTTATTACGTATAGCGTTTTCTATTTCTACGGGGTGAACATTCTAAGGAACATCAAAGAAATTCTACCCAACTCTAGCAATGGCCATAAGGTAGTAGCTTTCTTGCACTATGTATTAAGTGTTGAGTTTATAAAGAACATCCCCTATTTAACGAACTACTTACAAAAAGGAGACGCAAAATGAAAACTATTGATGCAATTATCATCCATTGTTCGGCCACGCGTGCCGGACAGGCTCTACGAGCCAAAGATATTGACCGGATGCACCGGGCTCGGGGATTCAATCAGATCGGTTATAACTTCGTCATTGACCTGGACGGAATGATAGAGAACGGTCGCCCGCTATCCATTGACGGGGCACATTGCAATACGAAAGGTTTTAGCGAATCTTCGTATAATAAGCATAGTGTTGGCATCTGCTACATAGGTGGTTTGGATGCAAACGGAAAGCCCGCAGACACAAGAACGATCGCTCAAAAGGTAACTTTGCGTGAATTGGTTGCGAAGCTCTGTAAAGAGTATCCTATTATCGAGGTTCTTGGACATCGTGATACTTCGCCCGATTTGGATGGCAGCGGTGAAGTAGAGCCGGCAGAATATATCAAAGCGTGTCCCTGCTTCGATGTCCGAAGTGAATTTTCCAATTTCTTACGCAATACAGTGATCCGGCCATGAATCGAATAATATACATTACCATATTGTTAACGTCAGCAATATGGTTAAGTTCCTGCAAGGCTTCCCGTAACATCGAGATGCAAAAGCAGGTGGACTATTACGGAGAGTTCCAATACCTGCGAAACATGATTGAGTCTCTACAGATGAACGTGAATAAGCAGACGAAGATTACTACCGACAAGTTGAGTGATCTAAAGATTGAAAATACAACTGTTTATCTTTCTCCTCCCGATTCAACAGGAAAGCAATATCCGATTAAAGAAAGTACTACTACTGCATCCAAGCAGGATCAGG
>DXOJ01000819.1:0-1049 GCA_019412865.1 Bacteroides sp.
GGCATGGGTAGGGGCATGGTAACCCCGAATCAAAGCTTAAATGAAAAAGCCGTGGACAGCTGGGAGTTGTGGATTATTATAATAGTCCGTATCATAACAGAATGAATAGTGTTCACGATCTATTTCTGTTAACAGACCGGCATAAATACCTTTTATATAGACTTTGGCAAATCGACTCATATGCGTGTCTATTATTGAATATGAATACTAAGTCCTAAAGTTTTCAGGACATTAAAAAGGACATCGAAGCGGGGATTACCACTTCCACGTTCCAAGCGGACCAAAGCGTTAATCCCTATTCCTGCAAGAGTTGCCAACGTAGCCTGATCCAAGCCCAACTCTTTACGCCTTTCGCGAATATGTTTTCCTATCTCTATTAAATCCATAATTCACCATATATAGTGACTTTCTCACAAAGATAGAATCTTTTTAGTAGAAAAACAAGCTAATTCACCATATACAGTGAATTTACGCATAAATAGCATAGTATAAAAGCATACTATCATGCTTTTCACCATATATGGTGATTTAAGAGAGATACATACTTATAGAGGAAAGACATTGATCGCTGAAAAAAGTGCCAACATGAAGAATTGTATATTTTATCTGTCCTGCTCTTCATCATTCGAGCCGTTTCCTTGCACTTCATGAAAAACGCCCTCCATTTAGAGTTACAGATTTCGCAAATAACACCAGATAGGTACTATAAGCAAACAAGTTGCAATAAAAGTAGCCATTCAAAAACACAAACAGCTATCATTTCACAAGAGATGCATCAGATTGCTATTTATAAATCAACAGTAGAAAAAGACAAAGTAGCTCAATACATCCTCTTCAAAAACCAAGTTTAGCTTCCTTTAAAAGAAACGAAGGGTTTGATTATAGCAAACGGACGGTTTGTTTAAACCAAACAGAGGGTTTGATTACGGCAAACAGAGCGTTTGATTACGGCAAACAGAGCGTTTAATTACACCATATCGTGCATATTTCAAGGAAATAAATACAAAATAGAGAGAGATAATGTATATTCTTGCAATTGTTCATGCAGT